>CAZLDF010000546.1:0-7907 GCA_964558095.1 uncultured Isosphaeraceae bacterium
CGGAAATCGAGCACGATCCCGAATCGAAGAAACGGCTTGGCGCGATCGAGCAGGAACTCGCCGGCCTGAACGAACGCAATCGCGCCCTCAGCGCGCAGTGGGAAACGGAAAGGAAGGAACTTGACGAGATCAAAGCAGTGAAGGAGGAGATCGACTCCAAGCACACCGAACTCGAACAGGCGCAGCGCCGCGGCGACCTCGAGACCGCAGCGCGCATTCAATATGGCGAGCTGCGAGAGCTCGACACGCGCCTAAAGAACGCCGAGCAGCAGCTTGCCCGGCGCCAATCCCAGGGACAAGCGCTTGTGAAGGAAGAGGTCGATTCCGAGCAGATCGCGGAAGTCGTCGCGAAGTGGACTGGAATTCCCGTTTCGCGGCTTGTCGAAGGCGAGCGGGAGAAGCTGCTGCGGATCGAAGAGGAATTGCAGCGGCGCGTGGTGGGCCAGGAGGACGCGGTGCGCGCCGTCGCCGACGCCATTCGCCGCAGCCGCGCGGGGCTCGGCGACACCAAGCGGCCGATCGGCTCGTTCCTCTTCCTCGGCCCGACAGGCGTGGGCAAAACGGAACTGTGCAAAGCGCTCGCGCAGTTTCTCTTCGACACCGACGAAGCGATGGTGCGCATCGACATGAGCGAATACATGGAGCAGCACGCGGTGGCGCGCTTGATCGGCGCGCCGCCCGGCTACATCGGCTACGAAGAGGGAGGGCGGCTCACCGAGGCCGTCCGTCGCCGGCCGTATTGCGTCGTGCTCTTCGACGAAATGGAAAAGGCGCACCCCGATGTCAGCAATATCCTCCTGCAGGTGCTCGATGACGGCCGCCTCACCGATGGCCACGGCCGCACCGTCGATTTCCGAAACACCATCATCGTCATGACCAGCAATCTCGGCTCGCAGGCGATCCTCGACATGGCCGGCGGCGGCGCGCTCGACATCGAAATCGAAACTCACATCAAGCAGCTTCTCAAGCAAACACTGCGACCGGAACTGCTCAACCGCATCGACGATACCATCATCTTTCATCAGCTTTCGCCGGATGATCTCACGAGCATCGTCGAAATTCAGCTTCGCGAGCTGCAGAAGCGGCTGGCTGATCGCGGGCTGAGTCTGCAGCTTTCGCCCGCAGCGAAAGTCGCGCTCGCCGAGGAAGGCTATGACCCGCAGTTCGGCGCCCGGCCGCTGAAGCGCGTCATCCAGCAGCGCATCGAGAACCCGCTGGCGACGAAGATCCTCGCGGGCGAACTCCACGCCGGCGAAACGATCTACGTCGATTTCGAGGGCCGGTCGTACACCTTCCAGTCCCACCGTGTGGCGCACGCAGCGCGCACGTGATTGCCGCTTGCGTCTTCGCATCGGCACCTAACGACATTCCCATTCAATGCGGCGTGCGCTCGCAACTTTTGCTAATCCCGACTCCGTGTCTCAGTGCCTCCGTGGTTTTATCCGCTCCGGTCGCAGAGCACTCGTCAGAATCGCCAGCAGCGTGAACAGCCCGAACATTTGGCCGTTCTGCTGATAGGCGTCGAACATTGCCGCGATCAACCAGGCGAGCATCGTGAAGAACATTCCGTCGGCGAAGACCGAATCGGCCGGGTCGCGCCACGCGGCGCGCAGCGTCAGAACGAAGCACACTGTCATCAGCGCGAAGCCGGCCGCGCCGTTGCACGCCAGCACGTGCAAGTACGTCGAGTGCGCGTGAGCTGCATCGGGGACGCTTGCGCCGGAGGGCGTGCGCGCCACCTCGGCCGGAAAGTCGCCCGTGCCCACGCCGACGATCGGCGAGGTCACGAACATCTCCCACGCAGCGCGCCAGCTTGCGAGTCGCGTGCCGACGTCGCTGCGCACGCTGCCGTCATCGTCCATGCGCTCGACGTCGCGCCACGTCTGCTCCCAGCGCTTTTCGACCATCGGCTTCGCCCAGGGCCAGGCGATGGCGAGCGCGAGCAGCGCGGCGACGGTGACGACGACGGCCGGGAGGCGCGTCTCGGCGCGCCGGATCGTTGTGATCCCCAGCATCAGCAGCACCGCCGCCCCCCCCGCGAGCCACGGCCCGCGGCTGCCCGTCGCCACCAGGCCTGCGGTCGCTGCGATCAAGCCTGCCGTGAACACCGACCGCGTCCACCATGAGCGCGAGCGCAACAGGCCGGCAAGATGCAGGCACGTCGCCGCGGCGCAGAATGTCGCGGTGTGGATCGGATGCAGCCAGCCGCCCAGGCGTTTGTCGGCGCCGGCCTGAGCGCCGAACCACTGCATCGCCTGGCACAACTGCACGCCGTGCTGCGCGACGACGCCGATCAGGAGCGCAATGATCATCCACTTCGCGTAGCGCACCACCGGCCAGATCGCGAACCCAGTGAGCACCACGCGATATGAACGGAAGTCCAGCCAGCCTTCACCCAGGTCATCGCTCCACAACAAGCCGGCTGCGATCCACAATCCCCACAGCCACAGGAAGGTGTGCCCCCAGTCGCGCATCAGGGCCGCGCAACAGCGCCATGTCGCGGGCAGCCGCACGATCGCGCACAGAAACACGAATCCCAGCGCCAGGTCCTTCGGAAACGTCAGCAGCGGCAACAGAAACGCATACGCGCACGCGAGCGCCAGATGCACCCAATGTCCCCACGGGTCGCGCCGGCGCGCTTCATCGAGCAACCGCGCCGATTCCACGCGCGATCTCGGCGGCGGCCAGGCGCGATGCGCATTCTCAATCGTGCGGAACCACAGCATGCTCGTGCAGAATAGCGGCTCCGCACGCCGGACGTGAGTCTTCGAACATCCGGGTCATCCCCGCCCAAGAATCAGATTCAACAGTTTGCCCGCATCATGCTCGCGCACGATCTCCTCGCCTGCGCGCATCGCGTTCGCCGCGTACGTGTCCCAGTTGTCGAGAATGCGCCGCACGGCGTCGAGCAGTTTACGCGGATCGCGCGCATCATCGAGCACGATCCCCGCGTCGAACCGCTGCGCCTGCCGCGCCATCCACGTCGCCGCCGGCGCGATGATCGGGCTGCCCGCCGTCAGCGAATCCAGCGTCACGCCGCTGATTCGGTCTGCGAACATCGCAACGTCATAGGGCTGCAGCGTGATCGCGCCGCGGAACATGGCCTGATACTCGCCATGTTCGAGCGTGTGTTCGAGCAATGTCAGATGCGGGTAGTTGAGCGACTTGAGCTTCTCGATCGCTGTGGCGACCTCCGACGCGTGCTCGCCCTTGTGCGTCATCGAACACTGCAGCGTCACGGGCAGTTCGCTGCCTGTTTCCTTCAGCAGCGCCACCAGTTCGACCACCGCGGGAAATCCCTTGTCGGCGCGCGCCGCGCCCGCGTAGAGGATCTTCTCAAACGGCTCTTGTCCCCCTCTCCCTGGGGGGGTGGGAGAGGGGTTAGGGGTGAGGACTTCTTGTCCCCCTCTCCCTTGAGGGGTGGGAGCGAAGTCCGCGGTGACGGTCGAACCCGCTTGCGCCTCCGCATGGCCCGCTCCTCCGCGAGCGTCGCGCGTTCCCCTCGGATACGGCGAAAAGTGCACGCGCTCGAAACCCGCTTCTGTGAACACCTTTCGCACGCTTTCCGTCGAGCAGACGATCTCCAGCCCCGGATGCTTCGCCGCCATCGCCCGCAAGAACTTCAGTTTTCGCTTCGTCGGGTAATACCAGTGCACATACGGCCAGAGCAGCCCCCCCTTCACGATGCGTCCGCCCGGCAGCACGCGCGCCGCCCAATTCAGCAGGAGCAGATCCACGGTCTCGGCCGTCGAAATGAAGATTCGGTGATCGACGCCGGCCGGTGCATCACGTGCTTGCTTCAGCAACGTTCGATACAAGCGCGCCGCCTGAAATCGTCGCAATGTTCGCGTGAAACACCGATGCACCACCAGCCGATCGCTCTCGACGAACAAGTCCTCCGCGTCGCGACGCAGCCAGATGTGGAAGACAGTCGAGGGACAGGAGCCGGGAGACAGGCCACAACGTTCAGCCGCGCTTGCAACTCGGTGGCTTGTCTCCTGCGCACTGTCCCCTGTCTCCCCCCTCCCCTCCGCCTCCACCAGATCGCTCACGAACGAAAAGCAGTGCCCCGTCTGATCGCGAAGCGTCGGCTCGATGATGTGCAGAGCGATCGCGAGTTCCCGTCGGCGGTCGCCGCCCTCAACTGATGATGACATAGGCGGACACTATACGGGAGGAAAACAAAGCAAAACCTCCAAAGGTCCAAAAGTTCAACGGTCCAAATTGTCGAGTCCCGTCCGCCGTTTCGCGAGGGGCCTCGTGCCCCTGCGGCGGCGCCGGAATCCCGCGAAAAACAGAGCCCGTCAACGCGCGCCCGATCGGATCAGCAGGGAATTATCCAGAATCCGGGCAAAGGGGGTTCCGGTTTTGCCGCGGATTGCGCATGATAATGCGGTAAGAGCGACGGCACTCCAGCGTGCGGCATGTGGGCTGCGGCGTGGGGGGCTGGAAGGCAACTCGGAGCTGCGCTATGGCCATTCGACCTTTCTTCTTCGCGTGCGCGTTATGCATTCTTGTCGCGCCCGCACGCACCGCAGAGGCGCAGTCGATCATTTACGTCGATGACGACGCCATCGGCTTGAATGACGGATCTTCCTGGACCAACGCGTTTCCATATCTGCAGGATGCGATCGCCGCAGCCCTGACTGTCGTTGCCGGCGGTGGCACCGCAGAGGTGTGGGTTGCCACCGGGATTTACTTCCCGGATGAGAGCCTCGCCAATCCCGCAGGGACAGGCGAACGCGGTGACCACTTCGCAGTCTGGGCGGGCATTGATCTCTATGGCGGATTTGCGGGGAATGAATCGACTCTCGCCGAACGGCAGCTCCCCATCCTCCCTCAGGCGCTGGGCGGAAATGAAACAATCCTGAGCGGCGATCTGGCGGGCAACGATCTTCCCGGCTTCGTCAACTATGGCGACAACTCATACCGCGTTCTCCAAAACGTCACCCACGGACAAAACATTGTCGATGGTTTCACCATCACCGGTGGCAACGCCGATGACCCGTCGTTGCGGCATGGCGGCGGCATGCGCGTATTTGACTCGGACCAAACGATCCGCAACTGCGTCTTCATTCGCAATCGAGCAATCGGAGATTCATGGGGAGGTGGTGGAGCACTGGCGATCGCCGAGACGGACCTCGGCAACCCCGCGGGCTCGTTCACCCTCACCGTCGAGAACTGCCTGTTCGTTGGGAACGATGGTGGTGAGACCGGAGGCGGCGCCGCGCTGGTTTATCGCGCGAACGCGAACATCGTCAACAGCGCGTTCATCGGAAACGCTGGCGGCTATCAGGCCGGTGCCGTGTTCATCAACGTCGCCCTAACGCCGAATCCCACCTATGCGACCATCATCAACTCCACGTTTGCGAGTAATCAGATCGATACTTGGACCGGCAATCCCACCGAGGGCGGATGCGCCATGCGATTGCGCAACGTTCAGGCTGGCGTCTTCAATTGCATTGCGTGGGAAACGGCGTGCGCGTCCGGTTCTCCTTCCATCGCCGTGGATGGCGACCAAGCGGTGCCAGTCTTCATCGACTCGAGCTGTGTCCGCAGCATCTCCGGGAACGGTGTAACGCTTGGCACGCAAGTATTCAGTCTCGACCCGCTGTTTGAAGATCCGGACGGCGCGGACGGAATTGCCGGGACACGCGATGATAACGTGCGTCTGACGGAGTTCTCACCGTGCGTTGACGTCGGCGACAACAGCGCTGTGCCAGCGGGGATCACTCGCGACCTTGATGAGACATACCGATTCGCCGATGGCGATGGCGATGGACTTTTCGAGGTGGATATGGGCGCGTACGAATTCGTCGCCGGTTGCCCGTCTTGCCCTGGCGCGCGGGTCTGGCAGAACCCGGGCGGCGGCTCGTTTCACGTCAATGCCAATTGGGATATCGGCGTGCCGCAGTCGAATCACCCGGCTTACTTTCTGTTGGATGACTTATATTCAATTCAATTCCAGAATGACGTGCAGAACGAACGAATCGTCGTTCAGAGCGGAGATGTGACGCTCGATCTCGCCGGCAACGAGTACGAATTGCTCACCAATTCGCCGCAGGGTGGAATTGTCGTCGGCGAATCCGCGGGCGATCTGGCATCGCTTTCCATTGAAGACGGAGTCGTTTCGGCCCTCACCTGTCGCGTGGGCGATGGAGTCAATGCAATTGGCGAGCTGCATCTGCGAAGCGGCTCGCATCTGAACGTCACCAACAATCATTGCATCGGTTGTTTGGGAACAGGCACCATGTCGATCACGCAGGGCGCCTCGGCCTTCAGCATTTCAGCGACCATCGGCGACCTGCCCGGCTCGCACGGCACGGTCCTCATCAGGGATCCCGGCTCGCTGTGGGAGGTTCCCTTCTTCGTGATCGTGCGCGATGGCTCGCTCATCGTGATGGATGAAGCCCAGCTCTTCGCCGGCCTCGGAATCTTCGGAGGCGTGTTCCTCTTCCAGGACGGCATGCTCAGTGGCGATGGCACGGTCATCGGCACCGTGGTCAATTTCGGCGAACTGCTTCCCGGCGCTTCGCCCGGCACCTTCCACATTCAGGGCGACTATGTGCAGGTCGGGCAGATCGCGGGGCTTGGACCCGCTGCCGGGAGATTGACGATCGAGGTCACAGAAACGTCGCCTCGCGTCATCGAACACGACCTTCTCGAAGTCACCGGCCAGGCGACGCTCGGCGGCGGACTTGTGACGGTGATCGAACCCGGCGTTGTGCCGACTTCCGTCGATTTCCTCAACGCCAGCCTTGTCGTAGATGAGTTTGACGTGACGTATGTCAGCGGCCTGCCCGCGGGGAAACTCGCGCTCGTCGATTACAGCCCGACTCGATCTTCTTCTCGCGGTCCCGGCGGCGAGGGCGCCTCCATCGACATTGTCGATTTCACCGGCAACACCGATCTTGACGATCCAACGAATTCCACGCTCGACGGCGTCGCGGCCAGCGCGGTGCTGGCGACACTGGATAATGACGCGCTGCCCGACATCGCGGTTGCCGTGCCGGCGATCGACAGCGTGATCGTGCTCATCAACAACGGCGACGGCACGTTCAATCAGTTGACGCCCATCACAGTCGGCGATTCGCCTGCTGATCGCGTGAGTGCCTCGCTCAATGCAGATGGTTTTCTCGATCTCGCAGTCGCCAGCGAAGGCGACGACAGCGTGTCGATCCTGACCAACGACGGCCTCGGCAATTTCACGATCGCGCAGACCATTGCGGGAATCGGTGACGCGCCCGTCGCGATCGCTTCCACTGATTTCGATGGCGCGGGCGGCATCGATCTCGCCGTGGCGAACTTCGACGACGACACGGTGCGCATGCTGAACAATGATGGTTCGGGTTCGTTTTCGCTCGGCGCTTCGATCGTTGTCGGCGATGAGCCGCGCGATCTGGAGGCGATCAACCTCGATGGCGACGCAGCGCCCGATCTCGCGGTCGCCAACTCCGGCGATGACACGCTTTCGCTGCTCCTCAACAACGGAGGGGGGGGCCTGAATCCTCACCTGATCGTCCCCGCAGGCGCCCGGCCCACACGCATCCATCCCGAAGACCTCGACAACGACAAAGACATCGACCTCTTCGTCACCGGCGGCACTTCGCTCGGCGGCGGCACGATGACGATCCTGCTTTCGCTCGGCAACGGCGACATCGTGCCGCCCGTGACGCTGTCCATCAGCAGCGAGCCGATCATCTCCGCCGCCCGAGCCGACATCGACAACGACGGCGACGCCGACATCGCGCTCATCGTCGAGAACGACCTCGGCGATCCCGTCGTGCGCATCATCCGAAACGACACCTCCGGCAACGATCCGCCCGGAACCGTCACCGATCAGGTCACGCTTTCGCTGCAGCCCGATGATCTCGCGGCCGGCACCGGGCCGATCGTCATCCTCGGCG
>CAZLDF010000547.1:0-2979 GCA_964558095.1 uncultured Isosphaeraceae bacterium
CGCACCTTCGGCGCGCCGCTGACGGTTCCCACCGGCAGCGTGTGCGCCAGCGCGTCCCACGCATCAAGCCCGCTTCGCAAGCGCCCCGTCACGGTCGAGCTCAGGTGCATGACGTGGCTGTAGCGCTCGACCTCCATCACCTTGCGAAGCTCGATTGACGCCAGTTCGCACACGCGGCCGAGGTCATTGCGGCCGAGATCGACAAGCATCACGTGCTCGGCGCGCTCCTTCGCGTCGCCCAGCAGGTCGAGTTCGAGCGACGCGTCTTCGTGCTCATCGCGCCCTCGCCGCCGCGTGCCCGCCAGCGGTCGATTGGTTACGACGCCATCCTCCACGCGGCACAGAATCTCGGGGCTCGACGCGACGAGAATCGATCCCTCGGCCTGCAAGTAGATCATGTAGGGGCTGGGATTGATGATGCGCAGAGCGCGATAGATCTCGAAGGGGTCGGCAACGGTTTGCCGCTCGAAGCGCTGGCTGAGGACGACCTGAAAGGCGTCGCCCGCAGCGATGTACTGCTTGCAGCGCTCGACGGCGCGCTCGAATTCGGCGCGCGTGAAGTTCGATTTCAGCGCCTGGCCGGGCGATTCACGCACATCCAGCGAAACCGATCCGGCGGGCAGCGGCACGCTGGGCGTTTCCAGGCGCTCCACCAGGCGATCGAGGTCCTCGCAGCCGGCGCGGTACGCCGCTTCGACCGAGTCGTGCTCATCGAGCATCACCCACACGACCGCGTGCAGCAGCTTCGACACATGATCGAACACCCCCACTTCGCGGTACAGGCCAAAATGTAGCTCCGGCAGACCGCGATCGTCCGGCGGCGCGGAGCCGAAGGGCAGCTTCTCCGGTTCCTCGTATCGAGCCGTGTCGTAGGACGCATAGCCCACCCAGCCGCCGGCGAAACAGTCGAGCATGGGAGCGGGCGCGGGACGGAACTCTTTGGCAGCGGCGCGCAGCTCCAGCAGCGGCTTCTCCAGTGAAAGCTGCGCCTGGAGCGGCCGGCCGCGATGGCGGATCGTCACTTGCGTCCCCCGCGCGATGACCTCGGTCGCGGGCTGCGCGCCGATGAACGAGTGCCGGCCGACGCGATCGCCGCCTTCGACCGACTCGAAGAGGAAACTTGGGGCCGTGCGCTCGTCCGCCGACACCAAGCGCCGATATCCGAGAACGGGCGTGAGCTGATCGCTCATCAGCCGCCGGGTCAGCGCGATCGTGTTGTACCGGCCGGCGAGTTGCTGGAATGTTCGAAGGTCGGGGAGAATCTGCACGGTGCGCTCGCGAAGATGAAGCACGTTCAGCCCAGGCTGCCAGGCCGGGCGTGCCGGCTTCGCGCGCGATCCTATCAGGATCGGCGGAGTAAAGGCGTTGGTAGAGGCCAGCGGCGCGCACCCGGCGCCCGCATGCGCGGCACATGACGAGCCATCCGCGCAGGCGGAGGCAGGTACGTTGGGGAACGTCGCCGTCGAGCGGCCAACGACTCCCCACGCTCGCGCGTGGGGCTCGTCTTCGCCGCGCTCCAGCCGCCGTTTGTGCTCCGCGTCCCGAATCCCCGCCGGCCGGACATGTCCGCTTACAATCCGCATGCGATAGTGCATGCAGGTGAAGCTCGGCAGGAGGCTCTTGCCATGTTTGAAGTCATGTTCACACAGGAAGGATGGCTGTTCTCCATCCCCGCGCTGGTCGGGACCGCGGTGTTTCTGATGAAGCTGGCGATAATGGCGGTCGGCGCGGGGCACGGCGACGTGGACGGCGCGATCGACGCTGCCGGCGACGTCACCGCCGACGCACACGGCTCGACGCACGACTTCAGCGTCTTGTCGCTGCAGTCCATCGCGGCGCTGCTCATGGGCTTCGGCTGGGGCGGGCTGACGGCGCGCTTCGCGCTTGAATGGGACATCGCCACGAGCGTCGTCATCGGCCTCGGCGTCGGGGCGCTCATGGTCTGGCTTCTGGGTCTGATGATGAAGGCGATGTACGACCTGCAGGCCAGCGGCAACATCTCGCTGCACGACGCGGTCGGGCTGCACGGCACGGTCTATGCCACCGTGCCGCAACCCAGCGACGGGCGCGGCCAGGTCAAGCTCGTCGTCCGCGGCCGCTCGCGCATCTTCAACGCCGTCAGCGAGCAGGATGCGATTCCGACGAACGCGAGCGTGCGCGTGATCCGCGCGAACAATGACAATACGCTGACGGTGGGAAGAGTTGGGTGATTTTGTGATTTGGCAATCTGGTGATTGGGAGATTTCGTGATTGAAAGATCGGTGCGGTTGCGGCAGGACTCAATCGCCAAATCACCAGATCACCAGATCACCAAATGGAGGACGACATGCTGCACGTCACACTGGCACAAAACGAGATTCTGTGGGTCGGCCTGATCGGCGCGTTCGTGCTGCTGATGTTCTTCGGTCTGATCTTCATCGCCACGCGCTACAAGCGATGCCCCAGCAACCGCATCCTGGTGGTCTATGGCCGCGTCGGGGGCGACCGGGCCGCCAAGTGCTTCCACGGCGGCGGCGCATTCGTTCTGCCGCTGATTCAAGACTACCAGTACCTCAACCTCGACCCGCAGGTCATCGACATTCCGCTGGAAGGGGCGCTGTCGCTGAACAACATCCGCGTCAACGTCCCCGCCACGTTCACCGTCGGCGTCTCGACCGATCCCGTCCTGATGAACAACGCCGCGGAGCGATTGCTTTCGCTCGACGACCGCGCCATCCGCGAGCAGGCGCAGGACATCATCCTCGGCCAGTTGCGCCTGGTCATCGCGACCTTGTCGATCGAAGAGATCAACAAGGACCGCGAGAAGTTCATGGCCCTCATCAATGAAAACGTCGCCCAGGAAATCAACAAGATCGGCCTGGAGCTGATCAACGTCAACATCCGCGACATCACCGACGAGAGCGGCTACATCCAGGCCATTGGCCAGCGCGCAGCCGCCGAGGCCGTGCAGAAGGCCAAGGTCGATGTCGCCGAGCAGGT
>CAZLDF010000548.1:0-6449 GCA_964558095.1 uncultured Isosphaeraceae bacterium
ACGTGCGGCTCTGGAACCCGCCCCCCACTCCTCGGACGGTCGAAGCGATGCGCTCGCTGGAGACAGAGCAATCGCCCAGACCGGAGCCGCTGCGCATTCAGCTCATTGCCATCACGACCGAGAACGATGCGCGATCCGCGACGCTGTATGACCCCGCTGCCGATGAACTGGTGGTGCTCAACGTCGGCGACGTAATCCAGCAACACACCGTCGCCGACGTGCAGGCCAGGGCGATCGTCCTCGCACGCGGCGAGCGCCTGACGACCCTTGAACTGCTTGAGCCAGGATCGGATTCGCAGCCGCGAGCGCGATAGACGCATGAACACTCAGCCTCCACAATTCGAACAGCCTGCCCTGCCCGCCGACCGCTTCTACTGGGCGGTGCTGGACACATCGCTCCTGCCCCGGCGGCTTCGCCGCAATCCCCGGCAACTGGGCTTCCTGTTTGAATCGGTGCTCCCTGTTCCGCTTGATGACGTGCACGCGGTGTACCTTCACCCGCTCGGCGTCGAATCCGGCGCGCAGCGCGCCATCGGCTGTGGTTTGGCGAAGGCGGAACTCGATCAACGCGATGCGCGGGCGATCGTGCTCTCGCCGCGGGAGCTTCCCGCGTTCATTCGCGAGGCGACTGGACAGGACGTGAACGCTCTGCAGTTCAACCTGCTCGTCGGGTTGTATGAGCCGACCGTCGTGCGCCGCGCGCGAGCTCGCTTCGCCTGGCTGGCGTCGCTGATTCTCCTCGCGGCGGCTATGCTCGTCAGCGCGGGATTGTTGCGCCGCGCCCGGGGCTTCGATGCGGCAAGCGAATCTACGAGTCTCGCCCAACGACAGATATACAAGTCACTGCTTTCCACCACTGACTCCGCGGCCCCCGCGGGGGCGGGCCAACCGGATTCGCTCCGACTGACCGCCGAGCTTCGCCGACTGCGTCAGACGCGCCGCCAGGACGTCGAAGCTTTCTCCTCGGAGAATATCGCGATTGTGATGGAACAGTTGCTCGAGCATTGGCCGCTCGGTCTGCACCTGCAGACCGAATCCATCACCGTCGCCGACAGCACGATCAGCATCAACGTCCAGTTGCCGAGTTCGGACGACGCCCAGAAGCTGACCGATGCGCTCGCAGCCATGGAGCAGCGACGATTCGATCAGCCAGGCGTTCGCTCGGCGACGTGGCAACTTCAACAGCCGCGATTTCGCGCGGCGGCTCGTGGGAGGGAGGGGGGGGCCGCCGTGCAAGCGACGATCCTGCTCAAACGCATCGCGGAGGCGCCCGCATGAAGTTGCCCACCCCCCTTCTTCGCCCCCTTCTTCGCCCGCAGTTCATCCTGATGGTCGCGCTGGCCGTCGGCATGCTGTGCGTCATGCTCGCGGCCCGCAGCGCCGCGATCGCCCGCGAGCGCTGCGTTGCCGCCACATCCGCCTGCGAAGACACGCTCGCGATGGCTGAGGAAATCATCGCCCTGCGGCGCAAGCAGGAGCGGGTCTCGCTGCAAGCGCGTCCGGCCCAGGACGTCATCGCCAGAGTCAATGCAGCGCTCGCCGAGATCGGCCTCCCATCCGATCGATTCCAGAGTCTGACGCCCGAGAGCGATGCGCCCCTCGCGACTGGCTTGAGCGCCGCGACAAGCGCATCATCCTTCGCAAGCTCGATTCGCCGACAATCACTGCGATTGACGCTGACCGGGCTGACGCCCGCCGAGGTAGGAATGTTCCTTCGCGCCTGGTCGATTCATCAGCACATCTGGACGCCTAGTCGAATCGAGCTGCTGCACGAACGGAGCGACAAGGACGCCGACGAAGCCAATATCTACACCGTCAATCTGCTGCTGAGCGCGCTCTACATCAGCGAGCAAGGAGAATAGGACCTCGCATGCACATCGCACGAGCCGGACAACTTGCCTTCCTGTGTTTCATGGTCGCGCTGCAGGCGCTGATGTCAGCGCCGGGCTGTTCGTCCGCGCGAAGCGCCCGTGAGAATCCATACACGACGCCCTCGGCGGATTCGCGCGATCCGCTGCGCGCACAGGAACTCACACAGAACGCGGCGAAGCTCATGCACACGGACCACCAGCAGGCCGAATCTCTGCTCCGTGAGGCGCTCAATGCCGACCTTTATCACGGCCCCGCGCACAACAACCTCGGCGTACTCTATCTCCATCAAGACAAGCTCTACGAAGCCGCCGGCGAATTCGAATGGGCCCGCAAACTCATGCCCGGCCATCCCGACCCCCGCATGAACCTCGGCCTGACGCTGGAGAAGGCCGGTCGATACGAAGAAGCGCTGGCGTCCTATGACGCCGCGCTCGAGGCGTATCCGGGCCACGTCCCAACAATGCAGGCGCTCTGCCGCCTGCAACTTCGACATGGCCTCGAAAATGCGCGCACCGGCGAGTACCTTGATCTGGTCTCGCTACAGGGCGAAACGGCGCAGTGGCGCGACTGGGCTGCCTCTCGGGCGCTATCCACGCGCCGATAGAGTGATCGCCAGCACAGATCGCGGCACTTCGGCCATTTGTGCAACCACTGCCGATCGAAGAGACCGGGCATGGGGACCATCGCGTTCAGCTTCGCCCAGGCCCACGGCAAACTCGGCGGTGAGTTCTATACGCGGCCCCGCGTCGTCCACGTGCCGGTCGAGATGCTCGAAAACCGGGAGCGATGCATACGCGAACGCTGCGCGTGCCGACCGACGGCGAGTTCACCGCCGGCGGCTTAGCCCTGCGACTTCCTCTTGCGTCAGGTAGCTCTTGGCGATCGTCACGTCGGCCATACCGATCAACGTCATGCGGAAAAGCCACCCGCGGGACTCGAACCCGCGACCTGCGCTTTACGAAAGCGCCGCTCTACCAACTGAGCTAGGGTGGCGCAGCAGCAACAGTAGCACGCGGCCGCTTCGGCGGCAAGACACAGGGCTCACTCCGGCATCGGAATGAGCTGCACCGCATCGCTCGATTGGACGTTGAGCGAACCGTGCACTTTCGCCGCGGCCTCGGCCACGTCGCCCGACGCGGTCTTGATCAGCTCGACCAGGCCATCGACGTGACGCTGCTCGCTGAGGTTGCCGAATCGCCGCACGGAAGCGGCGACGTCGTCGAGCAGGTCGATGCGCTCGGTGCCCTGGGCATCGAGCGCCGCGTCGAACAGCGCCCGCTGGGATCGCTGGCTGTCGATCATCGACAGGATGTCGGCGACCAGCAAGCGCAGGCCGCCGGCGCGCTCGGCCAGAGCCGCCAGCAGGGCCGGCTCGGCGTCGGCGACGCGGTAGGTCGCGCTGCGATTGATCGCGATCTTGCTGAGCGTGTCGAGCGATTCGATGGCGTAGATTTCCGATTGGGCTTCGTCCATGCGCCCGCCGACGGCGCTGTCGAAGAGTTCGTCGAGCGAGGCCTTCATCGCGTCGCCGCCTTGACCGACGGGCACGACGAGCACGCGCGGATTGCCGAAGAACTCGCGCTGCAATTCGTCGCGGCCGTCCGAGGGCGCCGCGACGAGAATCGGCGCGGCCATGGTCTTGCCGATCGATCGCAAGTCCTTCACCGCCTGCGAACCGGCTTCAGACGTCGATTGCTGAACAACCACCAGATCGATCCCCGTGGCCTCGGCGATGGCGTTCTGCAGCGAGGCGACGCTCGCCTCTGAGCCAACGACATCGAAGCCCGCCGTCTGAAGATTGCCGGCGATGTTCCGCCGATCTTCATCGTTCTGCGCGACGATCAGCGCGAACTGCCGGCCGCTGGTGCGGACCGCCGAGGCCAGCACCGGAACGACCTGCGTGTCGCCGACGAAGCGGTTCTGCGGCAGAGCGCGTCCAAGCGTCAGTGCCGCTTCATACTGCACGCGACGATCCGGGTAATTCAGAGCTTCAAGGAGCGGCTGGCGGCCGGAGCCTGTCGCGAACAGGTTTGAGCCGCCGGTGGTCTGCGCCAGCGCCGCGATGGCGTCGCGCACCAGGGGCGTGTCCAGGCGATCGATCGCCATGCCCAGCACGTTCAGACACGTTCGCGTGCCGAAGACCGTGGCATAGAACGAGGGCGAGTAGTTCATCTCCCCATAGACAGGGTCGCTCATCTCGGGCGCCAAATCGTTTTCGCGCTTGAGATTGGAGGCGACGTAGAGGCTCAGCGCCACTCCGTTGGCGTTGTCCAACTTCAGCGCTTTGGTGGCGTGGCGCATCGCCATGACTTCGCCGTAGATGGCGGTCGGAACGGGCGTGCTTTCGAGGCCGTTGAAGGCGTCGTACGTCCAGAAGTTGTTGGCGTCCTCGAGCGGAAACGAGACGAGGTAACTGACCTCGTCGAAATATTGCCGTCCGAGGTTGGCGTATTGCGTCGAGAGATCGACGTCGATCCCGCCGACCTTGCGGAACGCGCGCATGGCGGCGTCGCGCGTCGGCGAGCTGACATCGGGGCTCAGGCTGAGTTCGCGCAGGTGCGGCGCTGCGTGCTGATAGCCGATCTCGCCGAGAATGTCGCACAACAGGCTTTGATGCGTTTCATCGACGTTGAACAGCGCCACGCAAAGCGGGACAACCGCCTGCCGGCCGATGGCGATGAGCACCGCCCTGCACTGATGGTTCACGCGTTCGTTGCGCCCTTCGAGCCTTTCTCGCAGCACGTGCGGAACCGCGAATTCGCCCGCTTCGACCAGTCGATCGACGGCGAGCATGCGCTGGCGCTGCGTGCCGTCGAGCATGGCGATGGCCTCGCGGATGCGGTTGGGGTCGCGCGCCAGGTCGAGCCGGCCGTGCTCCATGCGCAGCGAAACCTCAGCGACGATCGCTTCGAGTTCGGGAACTCGCTGCGCCCATGCCACAGCTTCCTCGAAGCGGCTGACGCCTTCCTTGCCCTGTTCTTCAAGAAGCTGCACCATTTCGGCGTTGGTCAGCCCCAGATCGAGCAGCGCCTGGCCGTTGGCCGCGGCGAGATCGGGCTTGGCGACGAGCGAGTAGTGGATGAAGTCCTTGAGCAGTTCCTGCGGCGTCTTGGTGGTTTTGACGGCTTCCTGAGCGAAGACGCCGCCCGCGAGAACCAAGAGGCACATTCCGATGGCAGCGATCGCGAGGGACCGCCGCCGACAAGACCGCACACTGGAGTGAAAGCTCATGACGCAGGAACTCCGCTGTGTTGGAGAGACCGGCCCGAGGTTGAGGGCCGCTGGGTGGCTGACTGCGTAGGGATCGGCGACCGGCCCGCCCGTGCTGAAACTGCCGGAACCCCTGACCGTACCGCGAGGCGTTCGGACTGTCAATCCAAGCCCGCCCCGGTTTTCTTTGATTACGCATTTGTGTTAAGCCGGGTTGCGTGTACACTGCAAGAGGATGTCGGCGTCCGTCAGGACTCAATAGGGAAGGCGGTGAAACTCCGCCGCGGACGCGCCGCCGTGACGAGTTGTCCAGGCTGGGACTCGGATGCAGCCTCGACTCCGCTCGCCCCGAATGCCACTGCCCGGTTCGCAAGGAACCGTGTGGGAAGGCGGGCCAGCGGGAAACTCGAAGCCGGAAGACCTGCCGCCATCCGGTTCGTTGGCGTTGCCCGCGCGATCCTGGGCTCCAGCGCCGCCTGACAGGCCGGCTTGCCGACTCGATTGGCGGTTTCCTCCCGCTCGCAAGGGCAACTGAATTTCCCGTGGTTCCCTCGCTTGGGGGTGCCGCATGGTTGCACTCCGCGCGAAACCGGCGTGCCGACGGAAGGAGCGATCTCCATGGTCCGACCTGTTCGTGCCCAAGGCGCTTGCGCAGCTTGGCCGCTGCACGCGGCCGTCGTGGGCCTCGCCGCCGTGGGCATCTGTCCACTTCTTCTGGGGGAAGAGGTCTTCGCGACGAACCCCTGGGCTGACTCAATGGTGTCGTATGTGCAAGGCAGCGGCGGGGCAATCGGCTATCAGCTCGCCACCGCCGCGATCGGCGAACCCGAGCGCTTCAGCGGTGAGGGCTTCGACGGTGGCGTGGTCAGCATCTTTCAACCCGCCTGGCTTCCCTCGGAAGTTGTTTCAATCGGCGCCGGCGGCTCGCTCACCCTAGCGTTCGACGAACCCGTCCTCGACGATCCCAACAATCTCTACGGCATCGACCTGATCATCTTCGGCAACGCGTTTTTCGTTGATTCGGCCGCACCTGCGGGCATCTGCGGCTCGCCGGCCGGCCTGAACGGCGAAGGAGGAAAGATCGAGTTGAGCGCCGACGGTGAAACATGGATCGAAGTGCCCGCGATCGTCGCGGACGGGATTTTCCCCACCTGGGGGTTTCTCGACAGCGGACCGTATGACTCCGAGCCGGGCGCGCAGCCCACCGACTTCACCCGTCCGGTCGATCCGAAGTTGACGCTGAGCGACTTCGACGGGCTGACGCACGCTGAGATTGGCGAGTTGTACTACGGCAGCGGCGGCGGAGCGGGAGTGGACATCGGGGCGGTTGGGTTGATGGATGTATCGTTCGTGCGGATCTCCAATCC
>CAZLDF010000549.1:0-6235 GCA_964558095.1 uncultured Isosphaeraceae bacterium
ATGAAGGGACGTGATGCGATCAGTCGCCATCCGAATAATTCCGAGCCATGACTGTCCTCTCTATGGTCTCTGTCGTTGATCTCCTGGTTGCACGTGCGATCGAAGTGGCGCTGCAAGTCGTCACGATTGCCCGGCATACCGCCCTCACCCCAACCCGCTCCCAAGGGGAGAGGGAGCAAGAAGGGCGCATCACGTGCCGTACTGGCCTTCGAGCTTGCGTGCGGCCTCGATGGTGTACTTGGCCCAGGGCTTGGCGTCCAGGCGTGCCTGCGGAATGGGCTCGCCGGTCATCATGCACGTGCCGTAGGTTCGATCGGCGATGCGCTGCAGGGCCTCGTCGATTTCACGAAGCTGGAGGCGCTCGCTTTCCGCCATGCCCAAGGCGAAGTCCTGGTCGTAGGTGTCGGTGCCGACGTCCGCCATGTGAATGGGCATGTGCGAGACGTCACCGCCGTTGGAGCGAAGTGCGGCGTCTTCGAGCGCGTTGAGGTCGCCGACGATTTGGGCTCGCTTCTGCAAAAGGAGTTCGCGGTAATGTTCGAGCTGTTTTTTGGAAAGCCAGGTCTTGACGGGCTTAAAGGTTGCGACCTCCTGCTCGGCGGCGGCGGCCTGGGCTTCGGCGGCGGCGCGGGCGCGCTTGGTCGGCGCCTTGCCCCCCGCGGAGATCATGCGAATCCGCCGGCCGTTGATATAGACGTAGCCTTGCGAATCGACCTTCGACGAACTGGCGACCTCGGCGACGCTGCGGCCGCGCTGCGCCTTGGCAAGAGCGGCGGCGGTCGGCGCGGCCGGCTCAGCGGACTTGCTGCGATTGGCCTTGGCGGCGGCTGGTTTCTTCTCGGCCGCCTTGGCGGCGCTCTGCTTCTTCGGAGTCGCGGGCGCAGCGGCCTTGGAAGCGGCGTCCTTCTTCACGGAAGCGGCTTTGGTCGTCGAGGCGGCCGTCGTGCCGGATGTCGCAGATCGAGCCGGCTTGGCGCTGCCTGGCTTTGCGGGTTTCTTCTTCGTGGAACTCGACGGTGCTGCCGCCTTGGCCTTGGGCGGCGCTTTGCGAGGCGCGCTCTTGCCGCCCGCGGGCTTCTGGCGCTTGGCTGGTTTCTGGCGAGGGGCGGGCTTCTTTGCCACGTGCGGGCGTTCCAGGCGACGGAGAACAGGGGCGTGTCAGATCGATCTAACTACTTGCGCCACAACGACTTACGTCATATGGCCCTATGGAAGGCGGGCTATCATACGTCTGCGGCGCTTCAACGTCAACGCGTTCGCGAACCGGCTGCGGGAGTCGGCGGTGAATATGGCTCGGCGCCGACGAACGCGCCGATGCCGCGGAATCGCTCGTACCTTCTCTGCACCAGCGTCTGCGGCTTGAAGCGGCGCAGCTCGACGATCTGGTCGCTGATCCACGCTTCGAGACTGGCGGCGGCAGCGGCGGGATCGCGATGGGCGCCCCCAACGGGCTCGCCGATCACGGCATCGACCAGCCTGTGTTCGAGATTGTCGCGCGCCGTCAGACACAGCGATTTGGCGGCGGCGGTGTTGGTCTGCTCGTTGGCGACTTTCCAGAGAATCGCGGCGCAGCCCTCAGGGCTGATGACGGAATACCACGCATGTTCGAGCATGCCCACGCGGTCGCCCACGCCGATGCCCAGCGCCCCGCCCGAGCCGCCTTCGCCGATGACGACGCAGACGATGGGCGTGGCGATTCGCGACATTTCGCGCAGGTTGTAGGCGATGGCCTCGGCCTGGCCGCGCTCCTCGGCCTTGATCCCGGGATAGGCGCCGGGCGTGTCGATAAAGGTGACGATGGGCAGGCTGAACTTCTCAGCCAGCTTCATCTTGAGCAGGGCCTTGCGATAGCCCTCCGGGTGGGCGCAGCCGAAGTGGCAGGCGATTTTTTCCTGCGTGTCCTTGCCCTTCTGATGGCCGATGAGCATGACCTTGTGCGGCCCGATGCGTGCGAGGCCGGTGACGATCGCCGGGTCGTCGCCGAAGCGCCGGTCGCCGTGAAGCTGGCGGAAGTCGCGGCAGATCATGCGAATGTAGTCCGATGTCTGCGGCCGATCGGGATGCCGCGCCACCTTCACCGTCTCCCACGCCGTGAGATTGCGATAGAGCTTGGCGAGCAGCTCATCGCGGTTCTGGCGCATCTTGCCCAGTTCATCGGCGAACTGCTCGGCGTCTTCTCGCTCTCCAAGCTTGGCGATCTGCTTTTCGAGCTCGATCACGGGCTCTTCAAACGCGAGGGAGTAGCTGTACGAGGATGCCTGGGACATGCGCGCGGGGCCTCTTGCGGGAGGTCAAATGCAGGAAAGTGTAGTCAGAGCCGCGACCGGAAGGGAGCGGAACGGCTTGCAATGGTATTCTGCGCAAAGCCCGGCGTTGAGACTGAACCGCGCGCCTCGCAGGCGAGAGTCGCATGAAGCGACTTGGCGGTCGCGACTCGATGAGTCGATGTGGACCGCTCCCTACCGGTCGCGGCTCTGAAGGGGCCGCGCGTTGACGGGCGAGCATCGTTCGAATGGAGATTTGCGGCGGATGACCTGCAAGCTCGGCGTGATCGGCGGGGGAAACATGGGCTGCGCCATCCTCGACGGCGCGCTGCGGGTGGGCCTGCTCACGCCCGCGGACGTGCTCGTCGTCGATACCAGTTCGTTCGCACGGTCGCAGTTCGAGGCCCGCGGCATCCGCACGTCCGCCGACGCAGCGCATGCCGCTGCCTGCGAGCAGATGATGCTTGCCGTCAAGCCGCAGGTCTTCACGCGGGTGGCGGAGTCGATCGGCGAGCTGAAGGAATCGAAGGTCGTGATTTCGATCATGGCGGGCCTGAGCAGCGCGAACATTCGCGATGCGCTGGGCGAGCAAGCGCGCATCGTGCGCGTGATGCCCAATACCCCTTGCAGGATCGGCAAGGGCATGGCGGCGATCGCACTGGGCGAAGGCGCTCGCCAGGGCGACGATGAACTGGCGGCCCGCCTCTTCTGGGCCTGCGGCAAGATCGCCCGCGTCGAGGAATCGCAGATGCACGCAGTCACCGCGATCAGTGGCAGCGGCCCGGCCTATGTCTTTCTGCTCGCTGAAGCCATGCAGCAGGCGGCCGAACAAATGGGGCTCAGTCATCGGCTGGCGCGCACGCTCGTCGAACAGACGATCGTGGGCGCGGGCGAATTGCTCGCGGATTCCGAGGAGACCGCGATGGAGCTGCGCGAGGCCGTCACCAGCCCTGGCGGCACGACCGCGGCGGCGCTGGAAGTCATGTTCGAAAAGGAACTGCCCGAGACGATCGTCGAAGCGCTGCTTGCGGCGCGTGATCGCGGCGTGGAGCTGGATGGGTGAGTGTGATCGTCGATGTGTTGACTGAGTGCATCAAATGCCGCTTGGAAACGAAATACTCATCGCTCTTGTGCCGATGGTCGCGTCGCCACTTGTCGCATTCCTCTGCGGGTACTACCGGTTGCGGGCGAATCGACCGATGCAGTCGCGGTTCAGGAAAGCATCGGGCATCGCAGTGATCGCGTTTTATGGCGCGTTGATCGTGACCTACGGCGCCGTGTTCGCAATGTATTACGGCTACGGCAAGGAGCAGAGCGGGCTCCAAAGTGTTGGGTGCTTTCTGTTCCTCGCGGGGCCGATCTTGGCGATAACCCTGGTCGTCATCGCTGAGTCGATGCGTACGACACAAATAGCGCATCGATGTCGCGGATGCGGCTACGACCTTCGAGCCACACCAGCCGGGAGGTGCCCGGAGTGCGGAAGTGAGACCTGAACTCGCGGTGATTCAGTCTTCGCTCGGCGCGCTCACAACCCTTTCGCGGCGTTCGGTCGCAGCTTCGGGCGGACCCTGCGTCAGGTTGCTGCGCGCTGCGGTGTCGGGCAGATCCTTCCGTCGCGGCGCTTCGTCCTTCGAGGCGTCTTCGACTTCGTCCTCGATGCCCTTGACACCCTTCTTGAATTCGACGATGCCCCGGCCGAGCGAGCGGCCGACTTCGGGCAGCCGCCGGCCGAAGAGCAGCAGGCCGATGATGAGGATGATGATCCACTCCCCGCCGCCGGGCAGGCCGAAGATCGCCAGTGTCTGCCCGACGCCTTGGCTGGCGGGCAACGAGAGGCAGCAGGAGAGCAGTTGTGGAAAAGTCGTCATCATCCGTGCGTTCCGAGGAGGTGATTCAACTGGATCGTATTGTATCGGCATGGTGAGCGGGAGTCGTTCGTGGAACAAGAAACAGCTCGAGGTGCGGATCGGCCGTTAAGCCCAGGCCGCCAGGCCGGAAGTCGGCTCGGAGAGCCGTGGTACCAAGAACGGCTCGGAGAGCCGTGGCACCAAGAACGGCTCGGAGAGCCGTGGTACCGGCGGCCGTAAGTCGCGAGCGGCAGGCCGCCTTGCCGATGTCAACTGCGGCTGAGTTGGCGACGGTTCGAGGCAGCGCGAAGTGGGTTCGCTGCTGCCGGGTGCATGGAGGTTGTGTCGTGACGGTGAAACGGACTTCGTTGTTCCTTGCCGGTCTGGTTTGTCTGGCGGCCATGGCGATGACGGCCGGCTGCGCCAGCGAGCCGAAGGTCGCCGCGGAGCCGTCGCGTGAGGCCGGGCCGGACTACTCGCGGCCGCTGCCGCCGGGTCGGTCGGCGCTGACGCTGCTGATGTATCCGACGCAGTACCCCGACCTCGCGGGGGCCTATCGCAACCGCGATGTGTTTCTGCTCGACGGCATCGATCGCAGCCTCAAGTGGTTCGATGCCCCATCGAGCAAGCAGCACTTCCCCATGGACGGCATCACGCACGAGCAGGCCAAAGCCTCGCTCGTCGCGTTCGGGGAGCTTCTGACCAGCGCGAAGGACGAAGCGGACTTCATCAATCAGTTCATCGCGATGTTCGACGTGTACAAGTCGGTCGGGTACGACGGCAGCGGAACGGTGTTGTTCACCGGCTACTTCTCGCCGGAGTTTCGGGCGAGCGAGAATGAGACAAGCCAATATCGCGCGCCGCTCTATCGCCGGCCGGAGGACCTTGCTTCCGACCCGAAGACGGGCGAGCCGCTGGGGCGCAAGCTGCCCAACGGCGGCTTCGCGCCGTACTTCACTCGCCGCGAGATCGAAACCACCAAGATGTTCGAAGGCAACGAATTGGTCTGGCTGGAGACGCCGCTCGACGCCTACATCGTGCAGGTCAACGGCTCGGCCAAACTCCGCATGCCCGACGGCACGGTGAAATACATCGGCTACGGCGGCAAGACAGGGCGGGCGTACACCGGCCTCGGCTCGCTCATGATCGAAGACGGCATCCTCGCGCGCGAAGGGCTCAGTCTCCAGGCGATCCGCAACGCCTACAAAAAAGACCCCGCCCGCATCGAGGAACTCATCCTCCACAACGACAGCTACGTCTTCTTCCAGGAATACGGCGGCGACAACTGGCCCTCGGGCTCGCTCGGCGTGCAGGTGACGCAGGAAACCAGCCTCGCCACCGACAAGAAGGTCTATCCGAGGGGGGGGCTGGTGCTCGTCGATACCGAATCGGTGAACTTCACGAAGGGCCGCAAGCCGTTCCTGCGTTTCATGCTCGATCAGGACACGGGCGGCGCGATCCAGGCGCCAGGCCGTGCGGACATCTTCATGGGGATTGGTTTGAGCGCAGAGATTCTTGCGGGCGGGCAGTACGCAGAAGGAGAGCTGTATTACATCTTTTTGAAGCCGAAGATGGTGAAGCAGTATCTCCACGGCACAGCGGTGGGGCCGGCTAATTGAATGGCAAAGTACCGTTGAACGAGAACACCGGGTCGGCGTCAGCGCACAAGAAACCGCGCTGGTGCTCATAGATCATCACGTTCGTGCCTGGCCAGCGACGCTCTCGGGTGAGCAGCCATGGTTGGCCGTCGATCAATCCGGCAGATTCCTCTCGGAATGCGGATTCATCCACCGCAACCCAAAGTTCACCGCATGTGACGCCGACAATCCATGCAACCAACACAAGGAGTAGATAGCGGCGAATGGCGCGTCGGTCCATCGCATATGGATGCGGCTCGACGAGCCGCTCACCACACTCCGGGCACTTTGTGATGCGAGCGTCAGCCGCGCGCATGTAGCGACAATGAACACAGCGACCATGCCTCCATCGAAAACGCGCGCGCCAATGCTTCGTGTACATCTCCGGCAGCTCGGCGATCGCCACCGCCCAGCTCATGGGCAACAGCATGATCGCGGCGAAGCCCGCGGCGAGGAGAAAGCGGCCGATGCTGAAGCCGAAGGCTTC
>CAZLDF010000550.1:0-2505 GCA_964558095.1 uncultured Isosphaeraceae bacterium
GTGTGTGAGTCGGCGCGCCGGCTGGGCTGCACGCTCGTCTCCGTCAACCAGGTCGGCGCGAACGACGACCTGATCTTCGACGGCCGATCGATCATCGCAAACGCCGCCGGTCAGGTCGTCGCCTCGGTTCCCGCGTGGCGAAGCGGCGTCGAAGTGTTCGACGTCAGCAAGGTGATGCCCATCGCGCCTGAGTCCTTTGATCCCGCAGAGGAACTGGTCAACGCGCTCGTCGTCGGCGTGCGCGATTACGTTCACAAGACCGGCAATCGAACAACCATCATCGGTCTCTCCGGCGGAATCGATTCCGCGCTCACCGCGTCCATCGCCGCCATCGCGATTGAGGCGCGAAACGTCGTCGGTGTCATGATGGCGTCAAAGCACTCATCACCGGGTTCGATTGACGATGCGAAGGAGCTCGCAACGAACCTTGGCGTCGTTGACCTGCGCGAAATCCCCATACGTGAATCGCACGAGATCATGCGAGCCGCGCTTGCGCCTTCGCTTAAGCAGTGTCTCGAAGGCGTCACGGACGAAAACGTGCAGGCGCGGATCCGCGGCGTGCTCCTGATGGCGCTCTCCAACGCCACGCCCGGCGCGCTCGTGCTCGCCACCGGCAACAAGTCCGAACTCGCGACCGGATACTCGACGCTGTATGGCGACATGTGCGGCGCGGTGGCCGTGCTCGGCGACCTCACCAAGCATCAGGTCTATGCCGCGGCGCGATGGATCAACGCCAACGCAGCGCAGTTCGGGTTCGACGGTCCGCCGATTCCGCAATCGTCGATCGACAAGCCGCCCTCCGCGGAGCTGCGGCCGAATCAAACCGATCAGGACACGCTTCCGCCATATGACATGCTCGACGAGATCGTGGAGCGCTACATTGACCGCGAGCAGTCCATCGAGTGCATCGTGAAGGCAATGCCGGAACACGAAGCGACGGTGCGCAAGTTCACCGCGATGATCGACCGCAACCAATACAAGCGCGAACAGGCGGCGGTGATCCTGAAAGTCGCCCCGCGCACCTTCGGCCGCGGTCGGGTGTACCCCATCGTCATGCGCGACACGTCCCACGGCGGCGGTTGTTGACGAATCGAAGTTGACCCCATCCGCCGCTTGCGTCTTCGCAACATCCGTCCCGAAGACCTCTCTGGACAACCTGCCGCGTCCACTCCTCGATCGAACCGCGCCTTACAATCAGCCGATGCCCATTCGCCGCCTGCCGCCGCTGCTTGTGAATCAGATCGCCGCGGGCGAGGTGATCGAGCGCCCGGCGAGCGTGGTCAAGGAACTTGTCGAGAACTCCATCGACGCCGGCGCGACTCGCATCGACATCGCGATCGAGCAAGGCGGCTGCGAATTGATCCGCATCAGCGACAACGGCGGCGGCATCCCGTTCGACGAGCTGCCGCTCGCCATCGCGCCGCACGCCACCAGCAAGATCGCCCAGCCGTCAGACCTCGACTCGATCGCGACGATGGGCTTCCGCGGCGAGGCGCTCGCCTCAATCGCCTCCGTCAGCCGCATGAGCATCTCTTCCCGGCCGACCGGCGCTTCCGAAGCGGCTGTCATTGAAATCGAAGGCGAATCGCACGATCCGCCGCGACCGGGCGCGGGCGCGCCGGGAACGGTCGTCACCGTTCGCAATCTGTTTTTCAATACGCCCGCGCGCAGGAAATTCCTGCGAACCGAGCAGACCGAAGCCGGCCGCGTGCGCGATGTCGTCGAATCGCTGGCGATCTCGCATCCGTCCATCGCGTTCACGCTTGTGCAGGATGGGCGAAAGGTGATTGAGCTGGCGGGCGATCAGTCGCCGCGCGATCGCGTGCTCGATGTGCTCGGCCGCGAGCTTGCATCGGAGCTGCTGGAGGTTTCGAGCGAACAGCGCGATGTGCGTCTGTGGGCGATGATCGGCACGCCGCACATCGCGCGCGGCACGAACAAACACCAGCGCATCTACCTCAACGGCCGCGCCATCACCGACCGCACGATCGTGCACGCGATCAAGGAAGCCTATCGCGGGCTGATCGAGCCGACGCGCTTCCCGATGGTCGTGCTGTTTCTGACGCTCGACCCCGCGCAGGTCGATGTCAACGTTCACCCGGCGAAAGCGGAAGTTCGATTTCGCAACCAGGCGTCGATCCACAGCGTCGTGCTGCACGCGCTGCGCGAGCGATTGCGCGAAGCCGACCTCACGCCGGCCCTTGAATTGCAGCGCGCGGCGGGTTGGGGGGTGAGCGGGGGGGGGTCGGTGAGCCTGGCTGTGCCGCCGCCGCCGTTGCCGCAGTTCTCGAGCGGCCGGCCCGGCGACGCAAAATTATCAACTCCCACGACCAGCGACTTCGTCAACTACTTCCGCAGGCTCGATCCGACGCAGAAAGGCTTCGTCTATACCGAGGTCAAGCAGGCGCTGGCGCAGGATGCGCCGCAGGTCTTGATGCGCGAAGACGCGGCACGCGCCGCGTCCGATGCTTCCACTGCCGCCGCCGGGGATCCGTCGTCTGCGGC
>CAZLDF010000551.1:0-2869 GCA_964558095.1 uncultured Isosphaeraceae bacterium
CTCATCGTGCGCTGCCCGGAGTGCGGCGCCGCGGCGTCGGTGCAGGAATATCCGCTGCTGGGCAGGTGGTCCGGCCGCATCGCGGCACTTATCGCGGCGATGTGGTTTCTGTTCCTCCTGTTCTTTTTCTGCGGCGGATGCGCGGCCCTGCTCGGCATGTCCGCCGGCTTCACGCAGGCGCTGCACACGTGGAGGTATCGCGACTGGCTCGATGATCAGCGCGTCAGCGAATACAACGCAGCCAATCCCGCGAGCCCGTTGAACAACTACTGGGAATTGCCGACTTCGTTCGATTCGTGGTGGGCGCAGCAGGACGCCGATGCCTTGTTCGCGCGCGCCGGCGGATGGCCGGCGCTGCTCTACTGGCCCGCGCTGCCGATCTACCTCATCCCCATCGCGCTGGCGTTCATCTTCGGCTGCATGTGGAGCGTCATATTGATTCACTGGCGGCGAGCGAAGCTGCACCTGGCGTCGCTAGTCCTGCTCGGCGTCTTCGCCGCGGTCCTGGCGTTCATCTGGACGATCAGCTTCGCCGATCCCGTGGGTCATTCGTGGGACGCCGCGTGGCGGCAAGTCGGGCTGCCGTTGTACGCCGCGGTCGTCTTCATCATCTGGTTGTCGTTCAATCTGGGCCTGCTGCTGGGCCGGCCGATCGTGCGGGGCACGATCCGCGCGCTGCTCCCACCGCGGTTGCGAGCGCCGTTTTCGATTCTGTGGATCGCGGACGGCCGGCGGCTTCCACGCGCGTAGCCGGCCGGGCAAGCGCCCGTTTTGCGTCGTCGCTTGCGACGACGAAATCATCCATTCGTCACAAACGCCCAGGTCTGTCTTGGCAATCCGGCCTTCGCGGGATTGTCGTTCACGTAGTCGATGGCGTTTCGCAGGTGGGACTGGTCATCGATAAACACCTTCCATTGACCTTCCGCCCAGGGTGATGGCAGCCGATCGGCCTCGCCGCCCAACTTCCGCATCGGATGCGCTCCATCGATGCGCATCTGCCGAGTCGCCGCGGACTTGAGGTGCGCAACCATGCGCTCGACCAACCGTTCGTGCCGTCGGATCACCACGTGCACGTGCTGGGGCATGATGCTGCACGCCAGACAGACATATCCGCCGTCTTTGATCGCGGTCGTGAACCCGTGAGCGATCGATTGGATTTGCGCGGCGTCGAAGACAACTTCTGGATACTTCAGCGCGCGCTTGGCGGCCAATCGCAGTTCCCGGTCATGCGCGTGATGGGCAACACTGCTTCGCGTTGTCACCTTCGTTGCCTCGCCGAATACGAGCAAGTGCCACGCGCGGACCATGTCCGACCACGATCCCCGCGGATCGTTGGGTAGCCAGAAACCGTAAGCACAGAAGATTGCGTGGTAAGCGATGACCACGCGGGCATGGTAGTCGAAGGTCGCGTCGTCGCAAGCGACGGCGCTAAACGCGACGTTCGCGCCGTCAGCGCTATTCGCGTCTTTGTTGTGCCAATTCCGCGACCACGCCGCTGCGTGTTCCCGTCAGTTCCGCGTGTTTCAACAAGTACTGCATCACCGTCGTCATGACCGTCGCGTGCGACCATGTCAACGGGCTGACGGAAATGGGCTCGGCGGTGTAGGGATGGAACTGCTCGGCGAGCACGCCGCTGGGCAGCGCGCGCTCGCGGGCCCATTGCAAATACTCCAAAGCGCCTTCGAGCTCCGCCACCGTGCTCGCCGCGGCGATCGCGTGCTGCGCCAGCCACAGCGTGCAGATCACCCACGGATTCCCCGGCACCTTGTCGATGTCGTTGCGCTCGATCTGCTGGTAATAATCGCGCTGATAGCGCGCTACCCCGCCCACCGGCGTGCGGACCCACAACTTCTGGCGGATGGCGTCCATTTCCGCGACGACGGCCTTGTCGTTGGCGGGCAGCGCGCCGAAGGCGAAGATCGCGAAATTCGAGGCGTCGTGCGTCATGTCGAGGCGATAGGTCCCGTCGTCCATCGGCGTCGCCATGCGCGCGAAGCGGTTTTCGCCCGCGACCCACAGGTGGCGCATCATCGCGCCGCGCATGCGCTTGGCGCCCTCGCTGAACTGCGCGTGCAGGTCCATCGCGCCGAAGTCGCGGGCGAATTCCGCGGCGGCGCTGAGCGCGCCGATCGTCGCCGCCGTGGTGAACGTGTGCACGCCCCGCCGTTCCTCCCACAAATCCCAGCTCGGCCGCGGCAGGCCGTTATGATCGCGGAAATCGAGCATCCACACCGCCGGCTTGAGCACCAGATCGTTATAGACGTGCTTGATGAACTCGACGTCGCGGAAGACTTCGAAGTGCTGGCGCAGCGCCCAGACGATCAGCGCGGTTTCGTCCTGCTGCACGGGCAGCACGCGGTGATCGTCCATCATCCACGGGTGCCAGCTTGATGCCAGCGTCCCTGAGGGGTTGTACTTGTGCAGGAAGTAACCCTTGGGTTCGATGACTTCGGCGCAGAATCGAAAGAATGAGCGGCTGATTTCGCCCTGGCCGGCGAGCACCAGCGCGTAGGCCACCAGTGCGCCGTCTCGCGGCCACATATAGGAATAGGTGTCGCCGGCGTAGTGCGTGATGTCCGAATCGTTCGCCGCGATGATCGCCCCGCCGTTGTCGATCTGCGTGCGCACGATAAGCTGGCTGCGGATATACATGTCGCGGATGGGCTCGGGCAGCGGCGAAAAGTCCACCGGTTCCTTGCACGCCCACAGTCGCCAGTAGGCCTCGGTGCGCTCGAGCATGCGCTTGGCGGTGCGCTCCCAGATTTTCTTGTTCAGCGACTTGACGTCTTCGTAGCTGCGTCCCGCGGCAAGCCAATACACGATCGTGCTCGATCCCTTCGGCCGCAGGTGCAGATTGAACCCGACGGTC
>CAZLDF010000552.1:0-5349 GCA_964558095.1 uncultured Isosphaeraceae bacterium
CGCGCGGACTTGTGAACTCATCCCCTCACCGGGGAGTGTATCCCAACTTGTGCCGTTCCATCGCGTGAGATAGCCGGGACCGCCGCCAGCAATCAGGTCGTCACGGTACAGTGTAAAGGCGTAAGCACTGCCGCCCAGGCCGCTCCCCAGCGTCTGCCAGGAAGAGCCGTTCCAGCGTGCAATGCCCACGGCTTCGACGCCCCCCGCGGTGTAGAAGCTACCTGCGACGATCAGCTCTGCTTCGTAGACCGTAAGCGCGTGAATCGAAGCGGAGTAGCCCGGCCCGAAGCTGGAAACCCCGACCCCCAGCGGCTGCCAACTCGAACCGTTCCACCGCGCTATGTAGTTGGCGGGAACGCCACCGGCGGCGGTGAAATGGCCCCCGGCAATCAGTTCGCCGTTATACACCGTCAGCGCGAGCGCATAAGAGACCGGGAACCCGGACAGCCCGCCACCCATCGGCTGCCAGGCGGAGCCGTTCCACCGCGCGATCCCGTTGGCCGTCACACCGCCTGCCTCTGTGAAGAGCCCCCCGGCAATCAGCTCGCTGTTGTGCACGGTCAGGGCATACAGCGTGGAATTGACGCCGCTGTCCAGCGACTGCCAGATGGAGCCGTTCCACCGCGCGATGTTGTTGACCTCAGCGCCGCCTGCCGAGTTGAAATAACCGCCAGCAAATAACTCGCCGTTGTACAGCGTGACAGCATTGATGTGCGGATTACCAAAAGCACTGCCCATTCCGCCGCCCAGCGATTGCCAGGATGAACCGTTCCATCGCGAAATGCCATTCACCTCAACGCCCCCGGCGTCGGTGAAACTCCCCCCGGCAATCAACTCGCCGCCGTACTCCGTGAGGGCGAGTACATCATAATTTATCCCGGTGCCCAGCGTTTGCCAGGACTCGCACCGGCCGCTGCTGCTGGCACTGCTCTGCGCGATGCCATTGACGGTGACGCCTCCTGCAGTCGTGAACGAACCCGCTGCGATCAGGTTGCCGTTGTACGCCGCCAGGGCATTCACAATGCTGTCCATCCCACTGCCTACTGGCGGTTGCCATGCTGTCCCGTTCCATCTTGCGATATTGTTGGCGACAACACCCCCGGCGAGCGTGAATCCGCCCCCGGCAATCAACTCGCCGTCATATGCCGTGAGGGCGTCCACGCCACCATGCACTCCGCTGCCCAGCGGCTGCCAGGATGACCCGTTCCAGCGCGCGATGTTATTGGCCGGTTCGCCGCCTGCACTGGGGAAAACGCCACCGGCAATCAACTCTGCGTTGTAGACCGTGAGGGCGACCACGTCGCCCCCCCCTGAGCCAAGGGGCATCCCACTACTCAACGGCTGCCAAGACGTCCCATTCCACCTCGCGATGCTGTTGGCCGCGACGCCCCCGGCGGTGTTGAACCATCCTCCGACAATCAACTCGCCGTCGAAAACGGTCAGTGCGGTCACCGCCGCGTTGTCATTGATGGTCACTCCGCTGCCCAGCGGCTGCCACTCGGAGCCGTTCCATCGCGCGATGTGGTTGCACGGGACGCCACCAGCCGTCGTGAAGTGTCCACCCACAATCAACTCGCCGTTGTACACCGTGAGGGCTCTGACACCAGAGTCCACACCGCCAAGCCCGCTGCCAAGGGGCTGCCATGAGGAGCCGTCCCACCGTCCGATGCCATTGCTCCACACCTTTCCCTCTGTGGGAACAGGGCCTCCGGCGATCACCTCGCCGTTGTAAACCGTGAGCGCGTTCACGACTGTGTCCATCCCACTGCCCAGCGACTGCCAGGCGGCACCGTTCCACCGAGCGATGTGGTTGACCGGCACGCCCCCTGCGGAAGTGAAAATGCCGCCCGCAATCAACTCGCCGTTGTACGTTGTGAGGTCGAAGACAAGCGGGCTGTCCTCCCCATTCGCAAACCCGCTCCCCAGCGGCTGCCAGACCTCGTCTTGCGCGACGGCCTCGCCCGTCATCCCGACCAGAGCGCACAGCCACACAAGAACAACCCAGAAACACCCGCTGTACCGGCGCTTCATAGTCAATACCTCTGGAGCTTGACGCGTTGTGTCGTGTCCCGGCCACCTTGTACGGTGGCCGCGGGGCGTGTCGCCGTCGCTCACGCACTATTATGCGCAAAACGCCCCCAAACCGGAACCCCATCGCGCGCGAATTCGTCGAGAAGTTTGATCGGTGGCTTGTGAGAGTGGGCACAAATGACAGTCCCGCCGCCCGCGCGACAGGAGAACAAAGCGGCCCTCACCCCTGACCCCTCTCCCGCGGAGAGGGGGGAACAAAGCGCGCACAGCCGTGACGCTTGCCCGATGCGCACTCTGGACTTCGCCGGGCGGCGCGAGATACTCCCTGGACAGGCGATTGTCTCGTCACGCTCGGGCGTCATGCTCCCTCGTCACGCTCCTTGACAAGTCCATAACCCCCCCCGCCCTCCCGATGCCTCCGCGACCTTCGCGCTGCAGTTCAACGCCGTGGCGGGCGGCGATCGCATCTTCTCAAGCGCCGTGCCAAACCGCGCAAGGAAGCGTCACGGCTGCGCGAAAACTTCATTTGCGACAAAAAGGCGCGCGCAAAGCTAACTGGGTCCCGTCGCGATGTTTGCCCATCTTAACAGTTTTGGATGCCGAAGGGCCCGGCACGGAGAGCGCTCCAAAATGCGCAAATGATCGAAGTTGCTCCATATGAAGACCAAAAACGGCACTGGGCGCGTGAAAACCGTGGTTCGGTCGATTGGGCGACGCCGATGTCGCGCTGCGAAGTGCGCAAATGATCGAAGTTCGTTGATATGAAGAGGATGGGAGTCAGAGGTCAGAGGTCGGAGCTCAAGGATGGGAACGACCAACGGGGAGGATGTTCGAGAGCCAGGGTCAGGCTTTCCGGACGAGTCCCATTCGGACGGCGGCGTCCGTTCCTTGTCTCCTGTCTCCTGACGCCTGTCTCCTCACTCCTCACTCCTCACTCCTCACTCCTCACTCCCCACTCCACACCCAGTTAAGATGCCCATCCTCATGTCTCACCCTTCTCAGCACGCCGGATACCAGTCGCCCCTGGAATCGCGATACGCATCGCAGGCGATGCGGCACATCTGGTCCGACCAGACCAGGTTCACGACCTGGCGAAAACTCTGGCTGGCCCTGGCGGAAGGGCAGCGCGAACTCGGTTTGGACATCAGCGAAGCTCAGATTCGCGAGCTTCGCGATAACCTGTCGGACATCGACTACGCCAAGGCAGCCGAGTACGAAACCAAGCTGCGCCACGACGTGATGGCGCATATTCACGCCCTGGGCGATGTCGCGCCCGCCGCCCGGCCGATCATTCACCTGGGCGCGACCAGCCAGTTCGTCAACTGCAACACTGAACTGCTTCAGATGCGCGACTCGCTGCGACTGATCGCGACCAAGCTCGCGGCGGTGATCATCGCGCTGGGCAAGTTCGCGAACACCCATCGCGACCTGCCCACACTGGCATTCACGCATTTTCAGCCCGCCCAGCCGACAACCGTCGGCAAGCGCGCAGCGGGCTGGGCGGCGGACCTCGCGCTCGCGCTCGAAGACATCGAATTCCGCCTCGACAAACTGCGCTTTCGCGGCATCAAGGGCACCACCGGCACGCAGGCGTCGTTCATGGCGCTCTTCGACGGCGACACGGACAAAGTCGAACGACTTGATGAACTCATCACGGAAAAAATGCTCTGGCGGCTCGATCGGCGATACACCATCACCGGCCAGACCTACCCGCGAATCGTCGATGCGCACATGCTGGGAAGTCTTGCCGCAACCGCCGCGGGGCTTCACAAGATCGCGACGGACATTCGACTGCTCGCGGGAAAGAAGGAAATCGAGGAGCCGTTTGAGAGCGAGCAGGTTGGATCCTCCGCCATGCCGTACAAACGCAATCCCATGCGGTGCGAGCGAATCTGCGGCATGGCGCGGTTCGTGATGAACCTCGCGGGCAACGCGCTCGACACCGCGGCCACGCAGTGGCTGGAGCGCACGCTCGATGATTCAGCGAACCGGCGACTGGCGATTCCGCAAGCGTTTCTGGCGCTGGACGGCGTGCTGGACCTGATGCGCAACGTCGCGGAGGGATTGGTCGTCAATGAAGCTGTGATTCGCGCGAACCTGATGTCGGAGCTGCCCTTCATGGCGACGGAGAACCTCCTGATGGCGGCTGTGCGGGCCGGCGCCGATCGCCAGAAGGCGCACGAAGTCATCCGCCTGCATTCGCTTGCGGCGGGGCAGGCGATCAAGTCGCGCGGCGGCGTCAACGACCTGCTCCAGCGTCTGCAATCTGAGCCGATGTTCCGCAATGTCGATTTCGAGGCCGCGACCGATCCGGCCGCGTTCGTCGGGCGAGCGGCAGACTTGGTGGAGAAGTTCCTCGCCACGATCGTTGCCGGCATCCAAAGCCGCTATGGAGCGGCCCTGAGTGAGCTAAATGCCGCATCCATAAGGGTTTAGGATCATTTTCAAGCCTCGGAGGCGTCGCCGCGGGGTGCTTCGAGCCTGCGAACCGCGTCAAAAATCTGTGCAAAAACCGCCCTGATTGGCCTTTCAGGGGCCCTCCCAACTTGTCAGACAGCCCCGGCGGTGGTTTTAATCATGCCACGGAGGGCTGCGGAAGGAAGTCGATGCTGGTGCCCCGAGGCGGGCACAGCCACACTGGGGAGCATTCCGGCGGGGTGTTCCCGAACCACTCTCGCCAACATGGGGCATCACCAATGGAAGCCTACGAACGTTTGAAGAGACTCATCGAAGAAGTCGCGGACGACATCGCCAAGGCTGAAGGCGGCAACAAGGCCGCGGGCACGCGAGTCCGCAAGATCATGCAGGAAGTCAAACAGACCGCGCAGGAAGTGCGAACCTCGATCCTCGAATCGCGCACCGAGTCCTGATCGGCCGCCCGTCGCGGCGTTGCTTGCTGGGAGCGGCCCATCCGCCCGCGGATGGCCGCCGCCGTTTTTTCGGCGACTGATTGCATCAACTTCTTCAGGCGTCCGGCATGAACCAAGCGCCAGTTTCAGCTACGGTACCGCCCACCGCGACGGCGGCATCGGCCTCGGCGTCGAGATCGGCATCGGCGCCGCCGCTCGCCGATCGCGCGCCTGCCTCACTCGACGACCGCTTCAGGAGCGCACCATTGGGCGCCAGGATGTTGCTGGACCTCAACTCGATCGACCTGACCCGCGTGGAAGTCTCCGCGGAGGAGGTCGGCGCGATCAATCCGCAATGCGGTGACATGCGGCAGCTCGATCACGTGATCCACCTGCACCGCGAGATGCCTTGGACGGCCGTCGGAGTCAAGTACGTCCGCAACGATGAATTCTGGGTGCCGGGTCACAT
>CAZLDF010000553.1:0-7856 GCA_964558095.1 uncultured Isosphaeraceae bacterium
GTCCGCGCGCACCGGGCCGACGGCGAGCAGGCCGCTGAACTCGACGTGAGCGCCGACATCGGGCTCTGGCAATTGCTCATGGGCGCCGATCAATCGATCGGTGCGCATGTTTCCGGCGCGGTGAACGCGACGCTTCGTGACGACGGCTCGCTTCACATCGTGGACCTCAAGGCCCCGGCGACGAGCGCCGCGCCTTCACCGCAGGGCGGCGCGGATCGCGGCGGCCCGCGCATGCAGCTCACGATCGATGCGCTCGACGTGAACCTTCGCGACGACGCCGGCCGGCGCGTCGTGCGCATCCATCCGCTTAATGCGAACGTGAACGTCGAGCCAGGCGTGGCGCCGGCGTTGTCGCTTCGCGGCGAAGTGCAGTTTCAGACGCAGCGCGGCTCGTTCGAGGCGAAGGGCTCGCTGCCCAATCTGTTTTCGCCTCGGGGGCAGTTGCAGCCGCAGCGAGCGCAGCTCATGCTCGACGCCACGGTCGAGGACCTGCCGACCGATCTCATCGACATGCTTTTGAACTTGAAAGGGATGCTGACCGCGACTGTCGGGCCGACGATGCGCGCCGAGTTTCTCGCCGAGCAGTTTTCACGCAGCACGGGTTTCCTGACCGCCGACGTCACCACGCCGCAGGGTTCGCTTCAGGCGAAAGTCAAGGGCCGCGACCGGGGACTCATCATCACGCAGAATCAGCCTCTGACGGCGGAACTGTCGATCACGCACGAGTTGCGACAGAAGCTGCTCAGCCGCATTCATCCGCTGCTCGCCGACGTGCGCGCCACCGAGCAGCCGCTGCGCGTCGTGGTGCGCAAAGCGACGATTCCGACCGACGGCGACATCGGCCGCCTCGACGCCGACCTGACGATCACCATCGGCAAAGTCGAGTTCGACTCCGGCTCGCTGACGCTGAACGTGCTGCGAGCGTTCGGCAGGAGTCAGGAAATCGTGCCCGGCGAGATCGAGCCCATCGAAGTGAAGGTGCGCCGCGGCGTGGTGACCTACGACCGATTCGCGGTGCACATTCAGCACTTCACAATGCGGTACGAAGGCAGCGTCGATCTCGTCAAGCGCACGGTCGATCTGCGCACCGAGATTCCACTGTCCGGCCTTGCCCATTCGTTCCACGAACTCGAAGGGTTCGCGGACGACATCGTCGTGCCGATCGAGACGACCGGCCCGCTCGACCGTCCCGTGACGAAAGCGCAGTTCGACGCTATCGCGGAGCAGGCGCTGCAAGGGCGGCTTGGCGATCTGCTGCGCGATGTGCTTCCGAAGGAGTTGCGTGATCGCCTCGCCGAGCCGCGACCGCCTGACGCGCCGCGACCATAACTTCCCAGTGGCACAGGCGTCTCGCCTGTGATGGCGTGACCGGCCTCGATGGCCGGTCATGCCATACCGGGCGTGCAGCCGCGCTCGCCGTCTCATCTGCCAATCAGCGGATGCCGGTCGCGCTTCGAAATCACGACATCAACTTTTCCCCACTCCTTCAGCAATCGTCGTCTGAGAATCGGCAGGAAGCCGCGCTCTGTGTTCGAGTGCCCCGCGAGGATGATCGTGCAGCCGCGGTGCTGCGCATCAAGCACGTCGTGATGGCGCATCTCGCCCGTCAAATACACCTGACAACCCGCAGCCAAAACGTCTGCGAGCAACGAGCCGCCCGCGCCCGCGCACGCCGCCGCGAATCGACATCGCTTTGGCGCTTGATCGCCCGCCGCGACTTCGACGGACTTCAACTTGAGGTGCTTCTTGATGCGCGCGACGAGTTCGTTGAGCGTCGCCGGTGAGCGGAGTTCCGCGAAGCGCCCCATGCCCGAATCCGACAACGGGCGCGCGTGCAGCGGATACACCTCGAACGCAGGCTCCTCATACGGATGCACGCGGAGAAGGGCGGCGATGATGCCCGCCAAGTTGGGTTCGCCAGGGCAGACCAACTCCAGGCGCACTTCATCGACGCGTTCCAGCGTACCGCGCTTGCCAACGCTGGGCTTCGTCGATTCCCCGCCGAAGAACGTCCCCGTGCCGCGCAGCTCGAATGAGCAACTGCAATAGGCGCCGATCCTTCCTGCGCCGGCGTTCGCCAGCGCATCGCGAATGCGGTCCGTCGCATTCTCCGGGCAGAACGTCACGAGCTTGAACGATTCGCCGGCGGGCAATTCGCCGCTCGGCTGCAGTGCGCGGCGATCGCCTTCGCCGAACGCGCCGATCAGCCAGTCGTTCACGCCGCCCGGCGCGGCGTCCATCGCCGTGTGCGGGCTGTAGATCGCGATGCGATTCGCCGCGGCTTCCAGCACGATCGACTGTTTCCAGTCATCGCCCGTCACGCGCTTGAGCGGCTCGAAGATCGGCGGGTGATAGGCGACGATCAGGTTCGCCTTGGCCCGGATCGCTTCATCCATCACCGCCGGCGTGAGGTCGATCGTCAGAAGCCCTCGCTTCACCGGCCAGTCGCGCGAACCGACCAGCAACCCGACGTTGTCCCATGCCTCAGCCAATCGCAGCGGCGCGATCGCTTCGAGCGCCGCCAGCAATTCTCCAATCGTTCGCGTCATGACCGCATGATAATCGAGCGCTGATGAGTCAGACTCGCCAAGGAAACGCCTTTCCTGCTCAGGACAGCTCCGTCGCCGAGCCTCGAATCGCCCGGCCGCGCGCATCGCAGATTCCCCGGTCGGAACTTTCGATGAAGGCGATGTATTCGTCGATCAGCGGCTCGCCGGCGCGCGATTTCAGTTCCTCGACCGCGTCGTTGATCGTGTAGCCTTCGCGATACAGCGTGCGATAGACCCACTTGACGGCGTCGATCTCATCGCGCGACATGCCGCTGCGCCGCATCCCGACAAGATTGATGCTGCCGCAGAGATTGTTGCCCGTAAGCATGAACCACGGCGGCAGATCGCGCGATGTTCCCATCGCGCCCGAAAGCATCGCGCCGCGCCCGATGCGGCAGAACTGGTGCACCACCGCCCCGCCGCCCAGCGTCACGCGATCCTGCATCTGTACGTGCCCGCCCAGCGCGCTGTTGTTGACCAGCGTGCAGTGGTCGCCCACGACGCAGTCGTGCCCGGCGTGACTGTTGACCATGAAGAGGTTGCGGCTGCCGATTCGAGTCGGATGCGCCGCCTCGAATGCGCGGTGAATCGTGACGTGCTCGCGAAAGGTGTTGTTGTCGCCGATGGTCAGTCCGCTGCCGGGCGTGTTGGGGTCGAACTTCGCGTGCTGGGGCGCGAAACCGAGACAGGCGAAGGGATAGACGACGTTGCCGCAGCCCATCGTCAGCGGACCCTGAAGATAGACGTTGCCGATGAGTCGCGTCCCCGCGCCGATCGTGATCGGGCCGGTCAGCACGCAGTGAGGACCGATGGCGACGTCGGCGGCGAGCTGAACGTCGCCTTCCAGGGCCGCGGTGGGGTGGATCGTGGGCATACGATGCACAGTGTACGCGGGCATGAGCAGCGAGTCTTGTGACTTCATGCTCGCGCGGCGCCGCGTCCATCGCGTTTCGCGAGGCGGCTCGCCCGCCTGCGTCGAACGAGCAACGGCGTGAATTGACGCATGATGGTCGAACAGGAAACTCAACTGCGTAACCACGGCGCCGCGACCACCAGGCTGCTCGTGCGCGATCTCGGTCGCATGCCCTATCGTGAGGCGCTGGACTTGCAACGAGCGCTCCAGCGCGAGGTGATCGAATCGCGCATCGACGGCGCGCCCGCTCGAATCGGACACCTGCTGCTCGTCGAGCACGACCCGCCGGTGATCACAGTCAGCCGGCGACAATCATCGCGGCAGCACCTGATCGCGACGCAGGCGCAGCTCGACGCCGCCGGCGTCGAGGTCTGCGAGACCGACCGGGGGGGGGACATCACCTATCACGGCCCGGGCCAGCTTGTCGTCTATCCGATTCTCGACCTCAACGCATTCAACCTGCGTCTGCACTCGTACATGCGCCTGCTCGAACAGGTCGTCATCGACACGCTGGCGCGCTTCGGCATCGTGGGCGTTCGCGATCCCGCAGCGACGGGCGTGTGGGTTCAAACCCCCGAAACGTCCAGCGACTGCGACACCACGCGAGCCGGGCCCCGAGCCGGGTCGTCCTCGACCCCGGAATCCTGCGAACATAGCGCCGCGCCGCTCTCCAAAATCTGCGCCATGGGCGTGCGCATCAGCCGCTGGGTGTCGATGCACGGCCTGGCGCTGAACGTGACGACGAACCTCGACCACTTCGATCTGATCGTCCCCTGCGGCCTCGCGGGACGGAAGGCGACGAGCATGGAGCGCGTGCTGCGCGGCGGAGCCCCGCATCTCGCCGATGTCAAAGAGGTTCTTGTAGAGTGCTTTCGCGCTGCGATGAGGTCGTGACGCAATCTCCTCCGAGGCACGTAATGTCGAACCTGGCATTCGGAACGATCGGTGGCGTTGATGATCGGGGACGGCACGTCAAGAGACGAACTAATGGCTGGAGCGACGAAAATCTCTCGCCTCCAGAAGCGCTTCAGATCAAGGCTGTGCTTCGGCATGCGCACAAGTCGCGAATGCTCCGATTCTTGCAATTGTCCCCGGCGCGGGTGACGATCTTTGTGCTCTTGAACCTACTGCTCATTGCGGGCTTCGCGATCTGGCTGTGGTATTGCAAGCAGTGGCCGCCGGTGATGAATTGGATGTGCTTAGCCCTCACCGCGTGCGCGATTTGGTTGTGGGGCCGGACGAGCGCGTCCCTTTCGTGGAGATACCTGAAAGCGGGGAGCATGATCCTGAAGCGATGTCCAGCCTGTGGATACAACCTGCGCGGGCTCGATCCGGATTTGGACGGCTGCACTGTGTGCCCCGAATGCCACGCAGCGTGGATACTGGCGCCGGATGATCATGCCCGGGAAGCCGTCAATGCGAACCGCGACGCGAATTGAATCTGAATCGATTCGCTGCCCGCGATGCGGTCACGCGCTCCGCAGCGCGCTGATCGAGCCCGCCGGCGCTGCGATCCGATGCCCCGAGTGCGGCCTGCGGCATCGCCAGGACCTTCGCAGGCCCCGGTTCAGGCAGCCGCTGACGACCTTGCTCATGCTGCTCATCGCCGCCACGCCTGCATGCGCGATGATCGCCGCCCTTCTCTGGAGCGACGGCGAAGTGATCGAGTCATTCGGGCGATTTGTGCTCGCGTGCGCGCTGGTGGTGTTCGTCCTTTGCGCCGGTGTGCTGCATGAGTGCCAGGACGGAGCGCTTCAGCGGCGATCGATTCGCCGCACCATCCGCGCCGCCGCGGTCGCGACGCTCGTCATCATCGCAGGCAACGCGGTGTTGATGATCGTCTTCGGCGCGGCGCTCGCGAGCTGCACGAGCCGATGATGACGCCGCGGCGGGTTTCGCCACAGCGAATCCGCGACCTGCAACCGACGCTGCCGACGAAATCAAGCCCGGATCATCACGTCCTTGATAACCGCCTCCACCGAGCGCCGGCCGTTGAATTCATTGATCTTCGGCTCCAGGGCGACATCGACGCGCATGCCCGGCGCCAGTTCGCCTGCCAGGCGACCGCCGCTCCACCACACCGTGCGGATCGATCGGCGCTCGCGCTCTTCGTCGGAGCGCAGACGAACGGTCAGGTGCCGGCCGTACTGCCCGATCTGCTTGGGCGAATCTTCGACGACGAGGTCCCGCACGCGAATCGTCGGCTGGCGGTTCTTGCGCCCGAACGGCGCGAGGTGATTCAACCGATCGACCATCGGCATGTCCAGTTCGTCGAGCATCGCGTCGCAGTCGATGTTCAACCCGGGCACGAGCTGCTCGGGCGCGATGCGCTCGCTGGCGTGGCTTGCGAACGACTCGGTGAAGGCGTGGAGATTGGCGGTCTTGACGGCGAGGCCCGCGGCGAGTTCATGCCCGCCGAAGTGTTCGAGATGCGCCGCGCAGTTCGCCAGCGCTGCGTACAAGTCGAAGCCGTCGATCCCGCGACCCGATCCCTTGCACACTTCGCCCTGCTGCTGCAGAAGAATCGCCGGCCGGCCGAAGCGATCGACCAGGCGCGAGCACACGATCCCCACCACGCCCGGGTGCCAATCGACGTGCGACAGCACGATGGCGCGGCAGTCGTCGCGCGTCATCCCGCGATCCTCCGCCATGCGCGACGCCTGCTCGAAGATCCGCCGCTCAGTCTGCTGGCGCTGCCGATTGTGCTCCGCGAGCGAGTGGACGATCTGCGATGCGCGGTTCTTGTCGGCGCGCGTCAGCAGCTCGACCGCTTCCGCGGCGTGGCCCAGCCGGCCGACGGCGTTCAACCGCGGCGCCAGGAAGAAGCCGACTTTTTCCGAATCGATCTTCTGGCCCACAAGCTCGGGCGAGTGGATCATCTCGCGCAGGCCCTCGTAGGGCGTCTGGTGCATCAATCGCAGGCCGAAGGCGGTGATCACGCGATTCTCGCCGACCAGCGGTACGACGTCGGCGATCGTTCCCAGCGCCGCCAGCGGGAGCAGATGCAGCAATGTTTCCTGAAGCGACTTGCCGACGCGCTCCGAGCCCGACCACGCCTTCGCGAATTGCCAGGCGAGCTTGTACGCCACGCCCGCGCCGCACAGGTCGCGATTGGGATACTCGCTGCCGGGCAGGTCCGGATGCACGATGAGCGCATCGGGCAGCTCGCCGTTGGCGGGCGGGTTGTGGTGATCGACGATGATGAGCTGCACGCCCTTCTCGCGGGCGATGCGCGCCGGCTCGACAGCAGTGATGCCGCAATCGACGCTGATGATGAGTTGGGCCCCCCCCTCGGCGAGCTTCGCGATGGCGTCGCAGTTCAGCCCGTAGCCTTCTTCGAGCCGATGGGGTGTGTAGGAATCGATCCGCGCGGCTGGCGCGACGCTCTTGACAATGTGAAAGAGGATCGCCGTGGCGGTGACGCCATCGACGTCGTAATCGCCATAGATCACGATGCGACGCTCGGCGCGCACCGCCTCGACCAGGCGCTGCGCCGCCTCGACCACGCCCGGCAGCGTGGCGGGATCGTGCAGGTGGGTCAATTTGGGCTCGCAGAAGCGTGCGATGGCGTCCGCGTCGATGAGGCCGCGCGCGTGCAGGACGCGCTCCACCAGCGGCAGGCGCTGCGTCGCAGCCGGGCCGTCGCATTCGGTCGTGGCGTTCGGCAGCACCCACCGGCGGGTCAGTCCTCGCATCCGTGCACGGTACACGTTCGGCCGCCGATCAGCCAGCGCAGGCGCACACTGCAAGTTAAGCCCAGGCCGCCAGGCCGGACGAAAACCCCGCCGCCAGGCCGGACGAACCAAGCATGACCTGCAAACGCAAACTCGGTCGCGAATCAGCGCTCGCCGCGATCAACATCATCGCCCGCGCCGGCGATGAGCATCAGCTCGCGAACACGGGCAGCCCGATATGCCTCGTCCGTCGCGATGGTCACAACGCTGGGATCCGCTGATTCTTGCGGCGCAGCGCTCGAAACCGGCCGCAGGACCGTTGCCGGCAACGCCTCGATGTCCTCGCGGGCGGAAGGACGCCCCGTCGCCTGCCGGGCCGCTTCGAGAAGCTGCGGAATCGACTCGAAATCCGCCATGTTCTGTGGCGAGGGCAATGCATCGCCGCCCATCGAACCGATCGCCTGCGCCATCGACGGCCCGGCCGCGAACTCCGGCTCGCCCGTCGGATCGTTGCGCATTGTCGGGCGCGGGACGCGCGCCATGCGGTTCAGCCGCACCGCGCGCGGCGGGGCCGCGTGCATCAGTTCCGTCTCCACTCGCGGCTGCATCCGGATGCCGCGCGACGGCATGTTCGACGCCGGGATGAACGGTTCGATCGCGTCGTCGCCGCGACGAAAACGGCTTGCCTCGTCGCCGACCGGCGGCGAGCCGATGTAAAAC
>CAZLDF010000554.1:0-7543 GCA_964558095.1 uncultured Isosphaeraceae bacterium
GCTCGCCAAATCACCAGATCGCTAAATCGCCAATTCACCAAATCCCCCGATTTGAAGTTCCCGTCCCTGCCGATACACTTGAGCGGAACCATGAATCGCCGCATTGAAAGCCAGGAGTTGCGCTCGCCGCTTCCGGGCCTGACCCGGTCCCGGCTTTGATGCGCGCGTCATCCTGCTGATTCACGTTTGACACAGGGCTTCGCGACGCGAGGCCCTGTTCGTTTTCACGAAGCCCCCCCCGCGCCCCCCGCGCCCCCGCAGACCCTTTCCCGCGGAAGATTCGATCATGAGCCACACAGGCACATCGGCGAAGACGAATTCGAAATCCCCGCCGCCCGGCGCCGACGCCGAGCATCCCTGGCGATACACCGCGCAGCTCGCCGGCGAGATCGAGTCGCGCTGGCAGGCACACTGGGAGCGGCAGAAGACCTTCCACGCGCTCAATCCGGGCGAAGGCGGATTCGATCCCGCCAGGCCGCGCTTCTACGTGCTCGACATGTTTCCCTATCCCTCGGGCGTCGGGCTGCACGTCGGCCACCCGCTGGGCTTCATCGCCACAGACATCATCGCCCGCCACAAGCGCATGACCGGCCACAACGTCCTGCACCCGATGGGATTCGACGCCTTCGGTTTGCCCGCCGAGCAGTTCGCGGTCGAGCACGGCGTGCACCCGCGCATCACCACCCAGCAGAATATCGACAACATGGTTCGCCAGCTCAAGCAGCTCGGCCTGAGCTACGACTGGGACCGCCGGATCGCGACCATCGAGGCCGACTATTACCGATGGACGCAGTGGATTTTCCTGCAACTGTTCAATTCCTACTGCGATGAGCAGTCGGGGAAAGCGCGCCCGATCGCTGATCTCATCAAGCGCTATGAGCGCGGCGAAGAAACGCTCGACGGCGCCCGAACGTGGGCCGCCCTCTCCGCGCGCGAGCGGGCGGCGATCATCGACCAGCGCCGCCTGGCCTACATCAGCGAAGCGCCGGTCAACTGGTGCCCGGCGCTCGGCACGGTGCTCGCCAACGAAGAGGTGACGGCGGATGGCCGCTCCGAGCGCGGCAATCATCCCGTGTACAAGCGCCCCATGCGCCAGTGGATGCTGCGCATCACCGCGTTTGCAGAACGCCTGGTCGGCGATCTTGATCTGGTTGACTGGCCGGAACCTGTCAAGCTCATGCAGCGCAATTGGGTGGGGCGCAGCGAAGGAGCGAGAATTCGGTTCGAGGTTGCCCGGGAGGTACCCAGGCTCTCCGAGCCGGCTCCCGGTACCCCGGCTCTCCGAGCCGGAACAGGTACCACGGCTCTCCGAGCCGCCGTCGATCCCGCCTCGCAAGCATTCCGCACCATCAGCGCATTCCCCGACCTCGTAGACCAGTACCTGCTTACGTCTGCGGAGTTTGTCGCTCGCGACCCCTTCCCCAAGGGTGAGCGGCATCCCACGGATCTGGAGTACGCACGTCGGAAGCTACCGCACTTGACGCTGCGCGACGCGACATACTTCGTGACGTGGCGGTGCCAAGCCGGTGTGCGGCTGGCGGACAACGAGCGCTCGATCGCGATGAGCGCGCTGACGCACTTCGACGACGACCGCTGCCGCGTTCATGCGGCCATTGTCATGCCTGATCATGTTCACTGGCTGGTCCAGCCGCGCGACGAGCACGAACTGGAAGACCTCGTAAGCGGCGTGAAGCGCTTCAGCGCGCGAAAGATCAATGAGTCGAGGCGCGCCTCAGGTTCTATCTGGGATCCGGAGCGATTCGATCACATCGTTCGCAACGAACACATGCTCTCCAAGTTCATCGTGTACATGGCGATGAACCCGGTGAAGGCGGGATTGGTCAGCAAGCCGAGCGAGTACGCGTGGACGTTCGTGCATCCGCACGTCGGCGGCCCTGAGGGCGAACAGGCGATGCCGTTCATCGACGTGTTGCTGACGAAGATGGCGACGTTTCTCGGGCTGACACGCTTGGGTGGCGCGGGGGAGGACGGCGGCTCGGAGAGCCGTAGTACCGAGAGTGACGGCTCGGAGAGCCGTGGTACCGACGACAGTGCCATCGAAGTCTTCACCACCCGCCCCGACACCATCTTCGGCGCCACCTACATGGTCCTCGCGCCGGAACATCAGCTCGTCGAGCAGATCACCACGGACGAACAGCGAAGCGCAGTCGAGAAATACCAGCGCGAAGCGCAAGCCCGCACCGATGTCGATCGCATGGCGGAAGCCAAGACCAAGACCGGCGTGTTCACCGGCGCCTTCGCCATCAACCCCGCGACCAACCAGCCGATCCCCATCTGGATCGCCGATTACGTGCTGATGGGCTACGGCACGGGCGCGATCATGGCCGTGCCCGGCCAGGACCAGCGCGACTGGGACTTCGCCAGGGCGTTCGACCTGCCGATCGTTCGGACAGTTCAACCACCATCGGATTTCGACGGTGAGGCGTACACCGGCGACGGGCCGGCGGTCAACAGCGGTTTTCTCGACGGCCTGCACGTCGCCGAGGCGAAGCAAAGGACCATCGCCTGGCTCGAACAGACCGGTCGCGGCAGGGCGCAAGTTCAATACAAGCTCCGCGACTGGCTCTTCAGCCGCCAGCGCTACTGGGGCGAGCCGTTTCCCATCCTGCACGGCCCCGAAGGCGAAGTGCGCGCGGTCGATGAGCGCGATTTGCCCGTCGCGCTGCCCGAAATCGACGACTTCAGGCCGACCGCTTCGGACGATCCCGACGCCCCCCCCCAGCCGCCGCTCGCCCGTGCGCCCGACTCCTGGCGATTCGTCACGATCGATGGCGTGCGCTACGAACGCGAGCTCAACACCATGCCGCAGTGGGCCGGCTCGTGCTGGTATTACCTGCGATTCCTCGATCCAACCAACAACAAGCAATTCGTGGCGCCGGACGTCGAGCGTTTCTGGATGAAACCCAGCGGCGTCGATCTCTACATCGGCGGCGTCGAGCACGCGGTGCTGCACCTGCTCTATGCCCGCTTCTGGCACAAGGTCCTCTTCGACCTCGGCCACGTCAGCACGCCCGAACCCTTCGCCAAGCTCTTCAACCAGGGATACATCCAGGCGTATTGCTATCGCGACGAACGCGGCGTGGTCGTCGAAGCCGCCGAAGTCGTCAACGCGCAGGGGAAACCCGCCGCTGAATCACAAGGACAGAAAGGCGAGACGTTCTTCCACAAAGGAAAACCCGTCACCGAAGAGTACGGCAAGATGGGAAAGTCGCTCAAGAACGCCGTCGCGCCCGATGAGGTCTGCGCCGAATACGGCTGTGACAGCTTGCGCCTGTACGAGATGTATCTCGGTCCGCTGGAGCAATCCAAGCCCTGGGCGACGCGCGACATCGTCGGCGTGTTCCGATTCCTCCAGCGCGTCTGGCGGCTGGTCATCAACGAGCAGACCAACGAACTTGTGCTGCTTGAATCTCGCAACGACGAGGTCGAACGAGTTCTGCATCAGACCATCGCACGCGTCGGCGAGCACATCGAACGCTTCGCGTTCAACACCGCCATCGCCGCGATGATCGAATTCGTGAACGCAGCGAACAAGGCGGGCGGCTTGATGCGCGATCAGCTCGAACGATTCGTGCTGGTGCTCGCCCCGTTCGCCCCGCACCTGGCGGAAGAGCTGTGGTCGCGGCTTGGGCACGAGCGGTCGCTGGCGTGGGAGCCGTGGCCGGAGCATGACCCCTCGATGCTCGTCGCCGACACAATCGAGTATCCCGTGCAGATTCTGGGCAAGATGCGCGGCAAGATAACGGTCCCGGCCGGCGCGGACGCCAAGGCGGTTGAGGCGGCGGCCCTCGCCGACGAAAAGATCGCCGCCCTGCTCGCGGGCAAGACGGTGCGGAAGCTGATCGTCGTGCCGGGCAAGATCGTGAACATCGTTGCGAATTGATGCGCGTATCGCAATTTCGAGAATTGCGACCCCAAGCCCACGGATTGCCAACCGTGGGCTTTTTTTGTCGGAAGACCGCACCAGGTGATTACAATGGCACATCGATGCACGAGGACACGCGAACATGGCGCAGCCTGTATGAATGCGATGAGCCGCATCGCGCGCAGACGATCGTCACCTGCCTGCGCGCGATGGAGTTCGACGTTCGCCTGCGCGTCGGCGAGCGAACATGGGACGATGGCCTGCCGGAACAGCCGCTTCCCGAGCGGCACGTGATCGAAGTTCCCACCGGCGACTGGGCCGAACTGCGCGCGGTGCTCGACGAGCTGATGGCCGAGCAGGATGAATTCGACGCGAAGCTCGCGCTGCGGCGAAGGCGCACGAGCAGACTGTGGGGGATCTCGCTCATCCTGCTGCTGATCGGCTTCGCGGTCTTCGCGCTGCTGCGACTGACCTCGTGAACGCCTGTGATGCCCGAATCGCCAGGACAATACGGCACGTCACGTCACTGCTTCCGGTGCGGGTACGACGTCGGCGGCGCGCCGTCCGTCAAGTGCCCGGAGACGCCTGTGCCACTGGTTGTGTTACACTGCGCCCCATGTCCGCGCCGTCGTCGTCCATCGCGCAGCACAAATTCCAGGCCCCCAAGGGCACGCGCGATTTCTATCCCGACGACATGCTCGTCCGCCGCTGGATCGAACACGTTTGGCGCGAAGTGTCGATCAATCACGGCTTCGAGGAAATCGACGGCCCGACGTTCGAGCACCTCGAGCTCTACACCGTCAAGAGCGGCCAGGAAATCGTCAACGAGCTGTTCAGCTTCCGCCGCGCCGGCGGCGACGACGACTACGCCCTGCGCCCGGAGTTCACGCCGACGCTGGCGCGCATGTACGCATCGAGGGCGGCACAACTTCCCAAGCCGACCAAGTGGTTCTGCATGCCCAGCTTCTTTCGCGCCGAGCGGCCGCAACGCGGGCGACTGCGCGAATTTCAACAGTGGAACGTGGACATCATCGGCGACGATTCGCAGCGCGCGGACGCGGAGATCATCGCAGCAGGCATCGGTGTTCTTGAGCACTTCGGCTTTCAATCGCGCGATGTCACGGTTCACATCAGCCATCGCAGTCTCATCGCGGAGGCGCTCGAAGCGATCCACGTGCCGCGCGAGAACCATGCTTCGGTGATGCAGCTTCTCGATCGCCGCGCGAAGCTGCCGCCGGAGACGTTCGCGCAGCAGGCGGGCGAATTGGCGTTCGACGACGGCGCGTTTCGCAGCCGGATGCAGGCCGCAGTTGACTCGATCAATGCGGCGATCCTCGCCAAGGAATCGCTTAGCCGCGACCCGGAGTCCGCGAAGGGGAGCGCGAACGCGCAAACTGGCGATTCCTCGCCGGCGATGGACGACGTGATGCAATTGATCGATCATCTCGCTGCGGCCGACATCCTGCGCTGGTGCGAGTTCGACCCGGCGATCGTTCGCGGCCTCGCGTACTACACCGGCATCGTGTTCGAGATTTACGAGGCGACGGGCAAGGAGCGCGCCATCGCCGGGGGGGGGCGATACGACCACCTCATCGAACTCTTCGGCGGGCCGCCGACGCCCGCGTGCGGCTTCGCGATGGGCGACGTCGTCATTCGCCTGGTGCTCGAAGAGAAGGGGCTGCTTCCGCAGCGCGAGAAACTAGAGGAAACGCTCGGTCGCCGGCCGGACGTGTTCGTGATCTCCGCCGGCAAGGAAGACGCCGAGGCGAAGCTCCCTCAACTCGTTTCGCAGCTTCGCGGGTTCGGCTTCCACGCGCGGCATTCATACAAGGCCACGCGCAACGTCGGCAAACTGCTCGGCGAAGCGGGCAAAGCCAACGCACGCTTCGCGCTGATTCTCGGCGACGAATTGGCTCGCGGCGTCGCGGTGCTCAAAGACCTCGACGGCGGGGAGCAGACGGAAGTCCGAATTGACAACGTGATTGAAGAACTCGCCGCGCGTCTCCGCGCAAGGACACGCTCATGACCAAGAAGGTGAACAGAACGCACTTCGCATCCGTGCTTGCAGGCGCTTCGCTCGTGCTGTGCGCCGCGGCGTCGCAAATGTCTCGTCCGCAAGTCATCGCGCCCCCGCCGGACATCGACGATCGCACCATCGTCCTCTTCGACGGCACGAACTTCGACGCCTGGCGAAACCGCGACGGCGGCGACTGCACGTGGGAGATTCAATCCGACGGCTCGGCGCTTGTTCGCGGCGGCGACGCGGTGACGCACCGGGTGTTCGGCGACTTCCAGCTTCACGTCGAGTTCTTCCTCCCGCCGACACCCGACAAAGAGGGCCAGGCGCGATCCAACTCCGGCGTGTATTTGCAGGGCCGGTACGAAATCCAGGTTCTCGACAGCTTCGGCGACAAGCCCGAACTCAACGGCTGCGGCGCGATCTATTCGATCGCCACGCCGCTGGTGAACGCGAGCAAACCGGCTGGCGAGTGGCAGACGTACGACATCGCATTTCGCGCCTACCAGGGCGGCCTTGAAGGATCCGGCGAACCGGCGCGCGTCACTGTGTTCCACAACGGCGTGCTGATTCACAACAACCTTGAATTGCCCAAGACCACACCCGGCGGAATTGACGCACTCGCCGCTGCAAGTCAAGGTCAAATCCTGCTCCAGGACCACGGCGACCCGGTGCGATATCGCAACATCTGGATTCGACGGTGAAGTCAGGGGACAGGAGACAGGAGACAGGAGACAGGAGACAGGGGACAGGAGACTGGAGACTGGAGACTGGGGACGACGATCGAATCAGCTTGCACTACAGCAACTTGTCTCCTGTCTCCTGTCCCCTCTTCCATGACCATTCTCTTCATCACCGCGGTTGACCAGGAAGCCGACGCGATCGGGCGCATCGACGGCGCCGTCGTGATCGCCGGCGGAATCGGCCGGACCAACGCGGCGGCGGCGACGACGCAGGCGATCCTGCAGCGCGGCCCGTTTCTCGCCGTGGTCAGCGCGGGGCTCGCCGGCGCGCTGCCGGGAAGCGAGCTGGCGATCGGCGACGTCATCGTCGCGTCGTCGTGCGTCTATATGGAAGAAGGCATCATCACGCCGAGCGGCTTCTCGGACATGCGCAGCCTCGGATTCTCGCTCGGCGATTTCGAGGGCAACGCCGTCCCGGTCGATGACGTGCTGCTCGAAACGCTGAGCGCGCCGTTCGCCATCGGGCCGATCGCGACCGTGGCGACTTGTTCCGGGACGGATGCGGCGGCGCGCGAGGTCGCCCGGCGAACGGGCGCCCTCGCCGAGGCGATGGAGGGCGCCGCGGTTGTCCACGCCGCGGGTCGGCTGAAGACGCCCGCGATCGAGCTGCGCGTCATCAGCAACACCACCGGCGATCGCTCGAAGCAGCAGTGGGATATCGGACGTGCGCTCGCGAAGCTGAGCGAGGCGACGGCGATCGCTGCGCGGCAGATCGGCGAACTGCAAGGGCGATGACGAAACGTCACGTCCCGGCCAAGCCGCCTGCGCCTCCGCATCGATTCCTCGGCCATTGAGGCCGAGGAATCGATCACGGGCCAGGACGCCTGTGCCACCAAGCCGTGGGTGTTATCGGCGAGCCGCCCAGACGGCGCACGTCGGCGCGGCTGCGCATCTTCG
>CAZLDF010000555.1:0-7482 GCA_964558095.1 uncultured Isosphaeraceae bacterium
GCCGGCTTCGGCGAGTTCCATCAGCGCCTTGTTGCACTGTCGATGAAGCTCCGCCGGCGAATCGGAATCCTTGTGCGAATCAAACGGATGCAGTTCATATTGCGAACAGAACGCCTTGTACCACTCCGTCGAGCCGCGGGCCGCCGCCGCGGCCGCTTCCAGCGCCGCGTCCGCGACGAATACAACCTTCACCATCGGCGTGTGACTGGCGCCGAAATCCAGCGCGACATTGCAACGGTCGGCGATCGCCGCGCTGTTCTCGATCGCCTCGATCGAAACTTCGCGAAACAGCTCCGCCATCGCGCCGGGCGACTTGACGTAGAGCTGCTTCGAATACTGAATGCGCGTCGTGTCGTCCTTGTTCTTGCTCATGCTGATGCAGCAGAGCGAATCGTGGTCGTCCCAGTCCTCGGCTCGAAGGAAGTGCGCGTCGTTGTCGCAGACGAGCGGAACGTCAAGCTCGCGCGCCAGGCGGATGAGGTGCGGATTGATGCGTTCCTGTTCGAGCGTTTCGTGGCGCTGCAGTTCGAGAAAGAATCGCGGCTCGCCGCGCTCGTTGACGCCGAAGGTCTGCTTGTGCCACAGCGCCTCATCGCGCGCTGCGGCGTAGTGGGCGTCGTTGTTGGTCTGGACGAACTGGATCAGGTGGTGCGCGACGCTGCTGCCCAGGTGGCCGTTGATCGCGATCAGCCCGTCGTGCCATTGCGCGAGCGTTTCCTTGTCCATCCGCGGCTTGTAGTAGAAGCCGTGGATGAACGAATCGCTGCTCAGGCGAAGCAGGTTGCGCCATCCGGCGTCATTTTCGGCCAGCAGGACGAGGTGGAACCCGCCGTCGGCGAGGCCGGTCTGCTTCTTCAGCCGCCGATCTTCCGGCGCGACGTACGCCTCGATGCCCAGAATCGGCTTGATGCCCGCGGCCTTGGCCTTGGTGTAGAACTCGATCGCGCCGTGCAGGTTGCCGTGGTCGGTCACGGCCACCGCGTCCATGCCCAGTTCCTTCACCCGCTCCAGCAGGGGCGAAATCTTGTTCCCGCCGTCGAGCAGCGAGTATTCCGTGTGCAGGTGCAGGTGGACGAAGCGCGGCGAGCCGCCGCCGCCGATCGCCGTAACATCCTGTCGCGACGCAAGTTGTGAAGACATCAAACCGCCATCCGTGGAGCTATGATCGATCGGGAATGAATGAATGCTGCATCCTACCCGCGGCGTTGGCCAGTCGCCACGAATCGGAAATCGGACGCGACACAATGGGAACAAGTTGGGGAGAAGAAGGGTAAGAAAGCGGTTGAGGCACAGAAGTCAGAGGTCGGAATGCGCTAGTTGAATTCCTTATCTTCAGCCCGAAGGGCTGCACGTCAGTAGCCGGGGGTCGAGCGAGTCTTCGAGCGAAAACCCCCGGAACGAGAGGTCTCCCGTTTCCGCACCCTGAAAGGGGTGCACGAATGGTTGGATGATTTCAACAGAGCAAAGTCAGAGGTCAGAAGTCAGACGCTTCCAGAGGCACGTCTTGTCAGCCCGAGTCACACAATTCGCCGTCAGTTCCTTCGATCGCGCCGGCGGTACGTTCCGTTTCGCCGCCCGCCAGCCCTCGTGGATCGCGCGCGCCACGCTCATTGCGTTTCTGCTTGTCATCGGCGCGCCGATTCTGCTGGTGCTGCTTCTGGCGCTTCTCGTTGGCGTTGTGGTGTTCGGTGTGCTGGCGGGGGTGAACCGCGTCGTGACCGGCGTTCGCGGCGTCATGCCGCGTGACGATGGACGAGAAAACGTGCGTGTGATTCAGCGAAGCAACACGCCGTGACGATTAGCAAGATCGGGCGCATCGGTTGACGATCGATCACAGGCGAGACGCCTGTGCCACTGCTTCGTTCAGGGCGCTTCCTGCGACGTCTCGTCCTCAACGACGTCCAGCCAGCGCTCGCGCAGCCGCTTCGTCACTTCGCCCACGCGCCCATCCGCAATCGCGTGCTGTTCGACCGCCACGACCGGCAGCACACCCCAACTTGAATTGGTGAGAAACACTTCGTCGGCGTCGAGGACGGCGTTGATGTCGAGCAGGCGCTTCGACGTGCCGAGGCCCATCGCGTCCGCCAGCTCAATGATCGTCGCGCGGGTGATGCCGGGCAGCACGGGCGAGGGCAGCGCGCCGGGCTCTTCCTCGCCCCGCGCGATCGGCGTGTAAAGCACGCCGTCCTTCACGAGAAACGCGTTGCTCACGCACCCGCTCGCCAGGTGATTGGAAACCCCAAACCACAGCGACTCGCCCGCCTGTCTGCCCGCGGCGACCTGCAGCGCCGCGATCCGCGGCCAGTAGTTCAGCGTCTTGTGGCCGGCGAACGGATCGAACGGGTTGGCGCGCGGATCGGCGAGCGTCACCAGCACGCCCTTCTCGAACATCGCATCGGGATAATCCGTCGGCGGCTGGGCAACGATGAGAATCGTGGGGTCCGCGGGCGATTTGCGTTCGCTCTGCAGCAGGTTCAGGTCGCCGCCGGTGATCGTCAGCCGCACGCGCGCCGCGTCCAGTTCGTTCTCACGCACAGCGAGATTCACAGCCTCGACGAGCGGCCGGGCGCGCAGCGAATCGGTCAGGCGCAGATCGCGCGCCGAACTCGCCAGCCGCTGCATGTGCCGCTCGGCGCGGAAGACGCGACCGTTCCGCGCGAGCATCGTCTCGATCAAGCCGACCGCGTGCTGCACAGCGGCGTCGAAGACCGACACGCGAGCCTCGTCGCGATCGATGAACTGGCCGTTCAACCACACGCGCATGGGCGCAGTGTAACTGCGATCCGGAGTTTGACCCGGACCTTCGCGCCCCAATGACTCAGGTCCGGCGCGCCGTCGCATCGTGCGCCGTCAGGTCTCTCAGAAGCATCCTCCATAGGCGGACATGACGACGACGACGTCGTGCACGCTGACCATGCCGTCGCAGTTGACGTCGGCCGGGCCGCCGAGTTCGCCGAAGCTGCTGACGACGAAGACGACATCGGTGATGGAGACTTCATCGTCGCCGCCTTCGGGAGCGATGTCGGCCAGACATCCGCCGGCGTCGAATTCGAACGCGCCCATATCCACGACCGGCGGGCCGCCGGCGCCGGTGTCTGCGACGGCGAAGTTATCGACGATGCGGTCAAGATCGGCCAGATCCTTCGTGAGCTGCGCGGGCACCGAAAGACTGTGCCCCGCGTCCGTCACCGGCGAGCATCGCGTCAGCCGCAACGTCGTACCGAGGTTGCCCAGCAGGACGTCGGCTTCGAGGAACTTCGGGTCATCGCCGACGTTCCCGGCGCCCAGGTTGCGCAGATTGTTCGTGATGTTCTGGACGCAGGAATGGTTGAGCGCGACGAGGTTGCCCGGCGCGCGGAGCTGCGCCGATTCGAACATGCCGTTCTGATCGCTGTTGTCCCAGAAGATGCAGTTGGTGATGGTGGCGGCGGCGCTGGATGAGTTGAACATCCCGCCGACGAGGTTGGCGGAGCTGTTGCTCGCGACGGTGCAGTTGATGAGTCCGATGACGCCTCGGTTGTTGATCGCGCCGCCGACGAAGGCCGTGCACGAGTTGCCGCGGAAGAGGCAGTTGGAGAACGCGACGTTGCCTTCCATGTTGTTGTCGATCGCGCCACCGGAGTGGGCGGCGGTGTTGCCGAGGAAGCGGGAATCGGTGATGACGATCATGCCCGTGCCGGCGCCGAGGTCAATCGCGCCGCCGAACTCGGCCTTGTTGTCGATAAACGTGCAGTTCGCGATGTTGGGCCCGGTGGTGATGGCGGGCGAGCCGCCAAGGCCGCCTTCGGGATTGGCGCACGAGGCATTCCTCGGCACGGTGCAGGGCTTGATGACCATGCCGCCGCCGCTGGCGTGCTGGCCGGTTCCGTTGGCGTTGCCGTCGCGGATTGTGAAGCCATCGAGCACGGCGCTCGAAGACAGGCAGCTTGCGGTGACGACGTGATAGGAGTTGTCCGCGTCGCCGGCGACGCCGATTTCGCCGCTGAGGATGGTTTGATCGAACATGGTTCGACTCGCCAGGTCCTCAGCATCGTTAAGTCCCGCGAATCCGCCGTAAATTCGCACGCCGTCCTTGAGCTGGTGCGTGGCGGCGCGGTCGGCACCCGCGGTGGGCTTGTAGGTTCCTGCGGCAACCCAAATTTCGCTGCCGCTGTTGGCTGCGGCGAGCGCGTCTTGCAGCGTGCGGTATGCCTGGTTCCAGTTCTGGCCATTGATCGGCGCGCCGGATGCGTCGGCCTTGACGTGAATGGCGGTCGTCGGGAACGGGTTGCCGAGCGTCATGCACTCGTGATCCATGACGACGGGGCGGCTCTTGTCGCCGGCAGCGCTGGCCCAAGCGTTGTAGGCGACTTCACCGCGATTTGGCGCGACGCCGCGCCCCCCGCCTGGGGGATTCGGATTGCTGTCGCGCAGGAATTCGATGTATTCGCGCGTGGTCGTCTGGCTGTAGAGGCGGACGACCGCGTGCGACAGCGGCGGACCCATCGGCGTGGGAATCTGGAACTGCGTGTCGTCCCAATACTGCCCATCGGCGTAGGCGTAATCCACCGGCGCCGCCTGCACCTGACCGGCGGCGGCGTGCGAGAAACCGCGCGGCGGAATCCGCGTGTCCTTGATGTACGCGTTGTTCAGAACGAAGTGGAACGAGTGCGTGATGTTCGTGCCCGGCGCGTGATGAACCGTAATGCCGGCGGCATTCGCCACGTCGTCCGTGACGCCGAGCTGCGCTTCATAGACCTTCGTGTCGTACTCGAAATCAGGATAGCCTTCAACGAGGTTGCCGTTGACGAAGTCGTACTCGCCGTACTCCTGCACGAGTTGATCGTCCACGTCATAGAACTGCACGTTGATCCACATGCGCCGGCCCTCGGGATAGCCCGTGGGCAGGCGGTGGCCGGAGTTGTTGATGATGCGGACGTTGAGCTTGTCGCCCTGGACCGAAAGGAGCATGTCCGAGGCTTCCTGGAGAATGATCACCGTGCGTTTGAGCGCGTCGGTGATGATGGGATTGCTCAATCGGGTTTCGCTCTCCGGAAAATCCGGCGTGCCATCATTGTTGTAATCGAGCGATCCAATGACTTTCAGCACCCACGAGTTCACACCGTTGAAGTTGTGCTGACCGATGTCCTGCCGCGGATCACCGCCTGTGCACGATGTGCCGTTGATCTGCGGCATGTGGCAATCCTGGCAGGTGCTGACCTTCGGCGATCGCGTGTCGAATCGACCGCCCATGTCGATCTCGCGCCGGGCGAATTCGCTCGTTTGCCACTCGCTGAACGTGCGCTCGATGGGGAACATGTCGTGCTTGTCGAGCGTTTCGTGCTGCTGATCGAGGGCGCCGAGCACGTAGGCGCCGCCGGCCTTCTTATACGCGGGATTGCTGACGTCATGGCAAGTCCCACACATGATGCCCTCGCGATGGAAGGGCGACATCAGCGTGAGATCCGGGTGATTGCCCTCGTGGCTGTTTGGCAGGTCGCGCGGTCCGCGGCGGCGATCAAGCTCATCGAGCACGTACGAGCCGCTGTGCACGCGCTGCACCGTCCCGGGCGGTCCATGCCCGGCGTCAACGAGCGCCTTCTGAATCAGGTCGTCGATGCCCATCGGGCCGTCCGGCGTGTCAACCTGATACGGAACGCCTCCAACCGCCTGGTTGTCCGCGCGCAGCGGCGTCGCCATTCGATGACAGACGCAGCAGGTCACCCCTTCAAAATCCGCAGCGACGAAGTTCAATCCGTCCGCCTTGCCCGTCCCCGGGTTGACGCTGCGATGATTGACCCACGCGACCGGCGAATGGCATCGAATGCACAAGTCGCCCGACAACGCCGCGTCGGCATTGGCGATGTCCAAGCATGCGTAGAATATTGGATCGCGCGCCGCTTGGCCCATCATGCTCCCTCGCCAGCGGTTTTGCGGGCGAGATGCGGCGTTGCCCGAGTGACAACCCGAGCAATCTCCTTCGGCGCGATCGATCGCCGCAGCGCTCACAAAGCTGGTGGGGCATGGGTTCGGGTTGCAGCTACTCCCCGAGCCCAGCCATGTGCCGCCGTTGGTTAGGCATGTCGCCTGGTTGACGACTGAGCAATCGGCATCGACGCAACACGCGCCCTGTGCCGGGTTGGACAGAAACGGCTGCGTCCCCGGCAGGAAGAAGTCGTTGATCGTCGTACCGATCGGCAGCGGCAGGCGCTCGCCCCCCCCTCCGCCCGCGCCGCCCGCTCCTCCGCTCTCGCCGCTTCCGCCCACCGCGACGCCCGCGGTGATGAGCATCAACACGCCAACAGTCCCACACGCCAGCAACACGCGCGCACGCACCATGATTCATCCTCCTCTGCCCGCGCTCAGACTCGCGCGCGAGACAATGCACACAATCCGGCGCGATGATCGCCGGTTCGACGTTCCTTGTTCATCGCTTCAATTTCGAGATTGACCGACAGCCGCTCGGCTGCGCGCCGGTCCGCTCCCCGCATCGACCCCCGGCCATTTCGGCCAGGTCGCACCATGCTTCGCCCCTTCCCAAGGCGGCCCGGATTGTACCAGACGCCCGGCAAAAGCAAGCGGAAAGCCATCAGATTATGCGGTTTCTTCACCGGAACCGTTGGACGGGTGAAGGCCCAAGCGCGCGACCAACGCGTGGACCAACATATGTCAATCAAGCGGCATGCCGGCTTCGACGCGCCGGTGAACGGGCACCCCGAATCTCGCAGGAATCGCGATGCAAACCACAACACCAGCCCCCCGGCCCCCAGCCGCCGCCCTCCCCCGATTGCAGAAGCATTTGGGGGAGGGAGAGGGCGTCTTGTGGTTCGCTCCATTGCCGTCAAGTCTGCGGGACTTCAGGGCCGCTCACTGCGGGCACGGCTGACCGAACGCCGAGAGCACCGCGCTGACGTCCGCGATTGTCACCTGGCCATCGCCGCCGAGCGGCACAATGTCTTCCGGGCAGAAATTGCACGGCTGGTTGAAGGCGCTGAGGATCGCGGTGATATCGGCGATGCTCACCACTCCGTCGCCGTCGGGTTGCGGCATGATGTCCGGCGGGCAGCGCCAATTGATCTTGCGCGTGGGAAGGTGGATCGCGCTGCACAGCCAGCCAAGCTGATTCTGCGTGCCCGCGATATACAGCGGCACCTGCGCCGGGAAGTTCGACTGAAACGGCGTGCCGATCGGCGGAATCTGGTTGATCGTGCCGCCGTGGACGCGCACCGGCACGTCGCCGGTGTCGAGCTGCATGCCGAGGTTCGGCAGATCCACGCGCACGAACACATCGAAGAAGCTCTCGCCCTGCACGAAGCCGCCTGAGCCGTCGTCCTGCACCTGATCGACTTTGCCGATTGACATCTTGTCGGCGCGTTCGCTGAGGAATGCGGGACCGAAGGGGCTGTTGCCCGCCAGATTCATCTGCAGAATCTCCGTGATGACCGGCACGTTCGTCTGCCAGCCGTGGGGACGGAACTCGCGCACCATCGTCGGGCCCTGGCC
>CAZLDF010000556.1:0-6922 GCA_964558095.1 uncultured Isosphaeraceae bacterium
AACCCGTCACGCTCGATTTCGAAGCGCGCGTTGAATGAATCACTGAAATGCAAGGCAGACGGACTTGAAGTCCGTTTGCCCGATCTTCAGATCCCACTGGGTGAGAGCCTCGTGGTCACGAACCTTCGTTCGCGGCGGGACGAATCTTGCCCACCACCGTCGGTTTGGCGGCGACGATCTGGTCGGCGATCTCCCGGCGGTGCACATCCACATCGCGCGGAAAATCGAAGCACAATCGAACTCGCTCGCCCTTGATCGACGCCACGCGGATGAATCCCAGCGGGCTCGACGGGTCGCCGATGACCACCTCTTCCCCTTCTCGACGCGTGATGACCAGCATGTGTCGGACCTCCTGCCCTGACGAAACCGATCGCGCGCGCCGCAATGCGCTCAAGCTTGGCGCGATCCCACCGGCGGACATCATAGCGAACCGGGGGGCTGCACTTCAAACCCAATCCGCCGGATTGTCCGATGCCAGGGGCAAAGCCGCTCGAACGGCTGGATAGTGAAGATGGGCTACTGCACCGCCAGCACGGCGGAAACGTCGGGCACGTGGGCCTTGAGGTTGCGTTCGATCCCCGATTGGAGGGTCATGTTCGACGACGGGCACCCCACGCAAGCGCCGTGGAAGCGGACGAGCACCGTGCCGTCCGGCCGGACTTCGACGAGTTCCAGGTCGCCGCCGTCGGACTGCACCGCCGGGCGGATGAGGTTGATGATGTGCTCGACGCGGTCGCGGAGGGACAATTCCGAAGCGCCGGCGGGTGGAGTTTTTGCGTGATGCGCGGTCATGTCGAAGTCAACCGAAGGCGCGAAAGACACCCGTGATCCTAGGAGAGCGGGCATTCAGGGGCCAGCGGGAGATGCGCGGTTACGATAGGGCCATGTTGATGATCGCGAGCGCTCACGATTGCCCTCCGCGTGGAAGGTTGAAAGCGAGGTCAGGATTGAAGTCGGTGCAGCAGCACGCGGACGGGTGCTGTTGCAGTCCGCCATCGCGACATCGGCCGTTGGGGCCGATGTCGCGATCACAGGCGAGACGCCTGTTCCACTGGCGCGCGAGACGCCCGTGCCACTTACGGGCGAGACGTCCGTGCCACTGGTGGACGTGCCACTGGTTCGTCATCGTGTGCGCGTTGCTTCTTGCGGGTTGTTCAAGCGAGCCGAAGGTGTATGACGATCCGGTCGGCACGCTGCGGACGACGGGGATCAGTCCAAGGGATCAGTTCGGCGCGATGCGGCAGCTCGATGCGCAGCCGACGGACGAAGCGTACCTCGAAGCGCTGCATCGCATGCTCTGGTTGCCGGGATACACCGTCGAGGTGCGCGAAGCGGCGCTTGAGCGCCTGGAGCAGCATGATTTCGAAGCGCTGCAGCGCACCATTCGCCAGCAGTTGCCGCGACTGACGGCGATGCTGTGGCTGGAGCGCTTGTGCGAAATCATCGCGGAGCGCGGCTGGGTGAACCAGACGCCGGCGCTGGTGAGCAGTTGGGCCCGGCCCATGACGCTTGAAAAGGAAGCCGATCGGCCGGAATACAAGGCGCTGGCGAAGCTGCACGGCGCGGATCGCGTCACGGACGTTGTGTTCGAGACCATGCTGGGCGCGACGAAGGTGTCCGATCAGGGACTGCGCACGCGAAGCTGGGACCTGCTCGAACGCCTGGGCGAGCGGCAGCGGCTGGTGATGCTCCTGACCGAAGCGCCGGTGGCGGCGGACGATGCGTTTCTGCGCGACTTGCAGAAGGCCGCGATCGAGCTTGGGCTCGTGCCGCACAATCGCGAGGAGATTCTCTGGCTGCGGAAGCTCTGCGCCGATGAACACGCGGACTTCTGGTCGGCGGCGCGGAGCGCGATGGAAATGGTGCCAGCGGAGCGCCGGCTGGCGCTGGAGGTGCGCGATCTGCCGGTGATCGTCGCGGCGATGCGCCACGAGCCGGCGGTTCTGCGCATGAGCCGCGACGAACTCTATGACGCCGTCCACGAATCGCTCCGCGGGCGCAGACGGCATTCGCATTCCTCGCGATGGGACGGCAGCGCCGTCGCCGCCCGCAACACGCTCATGGACTGGCGCAACGCCCTGACCTGGGGCGATCTTGCGGCGATGCGCATGGCGATGAAGGCGATGGACGTGCCGCAGGTCGTCGCGCACCTCTTTGAGTATGCCCAGCGCGACATGGCCGACGAATCGACCGAATACGGCGGTGTGATTCGCCTGGACGAACAGGGGCGGTTCGAAGTGCTTGAGTTTCCGCCTCGGATGCGCGAGCACGATCAGAAGTTCATCTCGTCGCAGGAAATGCTCGACGCGGCCTACACCGCGCAGTTTCACTTTCACCTGCACGCGCAGGAATATCGCAACGAGGACTACGCCGGGCCGGGCTTCGGCGACATGAACTACGCCACCAACATGCGCGCCAATTGTCTCGTGTTCACCTTCATCAATCGCGACACGATGAACGTCGATTACTACCGACACACGATGGTCCAGGTGGACCTGGGAGAGATTCGCAAGTGAGTGAGTGGGTGAGTGGGTGATGGAGTGATTGGCGCATGAAGTGATGAACGCTCACGCCGGACCTGAGTCTTCGAAGGTCCGGGTCAAATCACCAAATCACCAAATCACCAAATCACCAAATCACCAAATCCCCAAATCAACCCGGACCCCGCCACGGCGGACCTACGACTTCGCCCCCCCCCACCCAAATGACTCAGGTCCGGCGTGACGTGGACGACGTATGTGAACCTTTTTCATGATGCAGCTCACTCCCATCCTGCTGGTCGCCGTGGTGCTGGGGTCGGACGCGGGATTGCGGCAGACCTGGATCGGCGAGCACGCCCAGCCCGGGTGGGCGATCGCCGGCGCGCTGGGCGGTCAACTGGCGATTCTTCTTATCGCGGCGGCGCTGGTCGCGCTGGCCGGGCGGCGCGTGAGTCGCGGCCAGGTCGGCCGGGGCGTCGCGATCGCCGATCGAGTCGAGATCGCGGCGCGATGGGCCATCCTGCTCGTGCACGCGGTCGCCGTGCTCGTGCTGGGCTGGCTTGACGTCCTGCGCTCGTGGACGGGCGACATCGAGCTGATCGACGAACTGCTGGCGCTCTTGCCCGCGACGGCGGCGCTGACGGGCTTGTGGTGGGTGCACTACCCCATCGAATCGCGCCTGCGCGACGCGGTGCTGATGCGGCGGCTGGACGAGGGCCGGCCGGTGCACGCCATGCCTTCGCGCTGGAGCTATGTGCTCGTGCAGGCGCGGCTGCACCTGCTTCTGCTGCTCGTGCCGCTGCTGGTGATCCTGGGATTGTCGGAGATCATCGAGCGGCTCGCAAACCGGTTGATCGACGAGTCGTCGCGCCAGTGGATCAGCGATGTCGCGTCGGCGGGTGCGGCGCTGTGCGTCTTCATCATCGCGCCGCTGATGGCGCGCGTGATCCTTCACGTCGAAAGCCTGCCCGCAGGCGAAGTGCGCAGCGAACTGATGCAGGTGTGCCGCACGCATCGCGTGAAGGTGCGCGACATCCTGCTGTGGAAGACCGGCGGCACGATGATCAACGCAGCCGTGATGGGCCTGGTGTCGCCCCTGCGATACGTGCTGATCACCGATGCCCTGCTGGAGACGATGCAGCGCGAGCAGGTGTTGGCGGTGATGGCGCATGAGATCGGGCACGTGCGCCGCCGGCACGTGCCGTGGATGCTCGGCGCGCTGATGGCGATCGTGCTCTTGTGCGGCATGCTCGTGTTCCTGCCGCTGCAATACGTGACGACAAGTTCGGCGCAAGCGGCCTCGGCGGTGGAACTGGGGGCGACCGCCGCGATCTTCGTGCTCGCCGCGTTCGTGTTCGGCTGGGTCTCCCGCCGCTTCGAGCGACAGGCCGACGCATTCGCCGCTCAGCACCTCAGCGGCCTGACCGCGCATCGCGGGCAAAAGACGGACGGCCAGGTGATCGGCGAACGATCCGTGACGGCCGTGCAGTCGGCGCTCGAACTCGTCGCCCGGCTCAACGCCATCGACCCGCAGCGCCCAAGCTGGCGCCACGGCTCCATCCGCTGGCGGCAGCAGAATCTTCAGCGCCTGGTCGGCCGGCCGCTGCGCAACCTGGCGATCGACCGCGTGGTCGCGCAGATCAAACTCGCCACGCTGCTGGTTCTGCTGGCGATGATCGGCTATGAAGCGGCCGCCATGAAGATGAATCTCGATGCGCTCCGCGGGCCGATGTTGAATTGGCTTGAGGATGACTCGCCGGGCGACATTCAACATGAATCCGTTCCCTGACGGTCGCGACTCGCACGAAGGCACTTCCCGAATGACGATTCGATTCACCAAAATGCACGGCCTGGGCAACGACTACATCTATGTCGATTGCTTCGAGCAGCGCATCGACAGGCCGGCGGAGCTGGCGCGGGCGATGTCGGATCGGCACATGGGCGTCGGAAGCGATGGCCTGATCCTCATCTGCCCGCCCACTGAAGGCGTCGATGCCCACGTGCGCATGCGCATGTTCAACGCCGACGGCAGCGAATCGCCCATGTGCGGCAACGGGCTGCGCTGCGTGTGCAAGTACGCCTTCGATCACGGCCTGTCGCGCGCCTGGCCGATGCGGATCGAGACGGATTGCGGCGTGTACGGCGTCGAGTACGTGACGGACGCCGATGGGCTCGTCAACCAGGTGAGCGTCGATATGGGGCGACCGGTTCTGGACCTGGCTGCAATCCCGGTTGATGTATCGAATCTGGAACAGAGTGGGGAGGAAAGGGGGGGGTGGCTGGTGCGCGTGGGGCGCGAGCGTTTCGCCGCAACCTTTGTTTCGATGGGCAATCCGCACGCGGTAGTGTTCGTGGATCGTGATGTGCAGGAAATCGACGCCGCGGTGCTCGGCGCTGCGATGGAAACCCATGAAGCGTTCCCGGAGCGCATGAACGTGCACTTCGTGGAAGTTCTGACGCGCGATGAAGTCCGCATGCGCACGTGGGAGCGGGGCACAGGCCTGACGCAGGCCTGCGGCAGCGGGGCGTGCGCGGTGTGCGCGGCCGGGGCACTGACGGGGCGGACGAATCGGCAGATTGTCGCGCACCTGCCCGGCGGCGACCTGCACCTCTCATGGGATGAGAAGACCGATCACGTCATCAAGACCGGCCCGGCGGTGGAAGTGTTTGAAGGAACGTGGCGATGTTCGGGTGTTGATGGTGAGACCCGCTGGCGCCGGGGTGGCGGGCCGATGACAAGCGCTGCTAAGTCGCAAGCGGCGGAACGGTCAGGATAATAACTGCCCTCGCGGCTACGATAGGCCGCCCGACTGAATTTCAGCGCCGGGAACGTCGATTCCCATGCCCTGAACCACACAGGAAGTGACCACAGCATGACCACGGATGTTCTTACCGGCGGCACGGCGGCTGCGCAGCTCCACCACAGCGAAGCCCTTCGCAAGGCGATTTCGACCATCATCGGCGAAGTCGAGGCGGCGGCGGCGACCATCACCGAGGCCCGCCCCGGCGACCGCGCGCTCGCGGCCGCCTATCGCGGCAACCTCGACGCCTTCGCCGCCGGAAAGGGACGCGGCGCGGCCCTGGCCTACATCGGCAGCGGCGTGGGCAACGGCCCGCTCGTCGAGCTCTCCGACGCAAGCGTCAAGTGGGACATGATCTGCGGCATCGGCGTCCACGCCTTCGGCCACAGCGACAGCGACCTGCTCGCCACCGCCCTGCGCGCCGCGATGAGCGACACCGTCATGCAGGGCAACCTTCAGTTCAATCAGGAAACCATCGACCTGACCAACCTGCTCGTGCAGGTCGCTTCGCGCGGCTCGCGCCTCGAGCATTGCTTTCTCATCAACAGCGGCGCGATGGCCAATGAGTCGGCGCTGAAAGTGTGTTTCCAGAAGCGAACGCCGGCCAGCCGCGTGCTCGCCACCGAGGGCAGCTTCGCCGGTCGAAGCACGACGATGGCGCAGATCGGCGAATCGCCCGCGGGGCGCGTGGGCTTGCCCCTGAACGTCCCCGTCGATTTCATTCCCTATTACGACCCCGATCGCCCGGCCGAATCGACCGCCGACGCGATCGAGGCGCTGCGAAAGAACATCGAGCGGTATCCCGGCGCGCATGCGTGCCTCTACACCGAACTGCTCCAGGGCGAAGGCGGATTTCGCGAGGCGCCGCGCGAATTCTTCGTGAGCCTGTTTGAGATCTGCCGCGAACACAACATCGCGATCTGGATCGACGAAATCCAGACCTTCGGCCGAACCGAGCAGATGTTCCACTTCCAGCAAAAGGACCTCGGCCAGTACGCCGACGTCGTCACGCTCGGCAAGATGAGCCAGGTGTGCGCCTGCCTGTACACGAAGGAATTCAACCCCAAGCCGGGACTGCTCAGCGCGACGTTCGTCGGCTCGACGGTCGGGCTGGCGGTGGGCAGGCGGCTGATCGAGCGGCTGCGCGACGGCGAGTATTACGGCGGCACCGGCCGCAACGCCCGCCTCCAGAAGGCCTTTCGAGCGCACGCCAAGCGCCTCGTCGATGACCACCCCGACTGGTTTCCGCCGCTCGAACATCCCCGCAGCGGCAAACGCAAGCACCTCGGCGTGTTCGGCGGCGTGGGCGGCATGATGCGCCTCACCCCCTTCGCCGGCGAAAAGGACATGATCACCAAGTGCGTGCGCACGCTCTTCGAAGAGGGCCTCGTGTCGTTCTATTGCGGGCACGATCCCTACCATCTGAGGTTCCTCGCGCCCATCGGCGTGATGGAGGAATCGCAGTTCGAGCCCGTGTTCGAAATCATCGAACGAGGCCTGAACCGCGTCGCGGCGGAAAGCTGAAGATGACCACGGAGGCACGGAGACACGGAGAAGCGATTTAGAGGGATACGAACGCGCCATCACCAAGTCACCAAGTCAACAAGTCACCAAATCACCAAATCACCAAATCACCAAATC
>CAZLDF010000557.1:0-2913 GCA_964558095.1 uncultured Isosphaeraceae bacterium
GCAGCAGCGCCAGCGCCAGCCGGTGCGAAGCGCGATCGACGAACCGCATGTGCCGGGCGAGCGCGCCATATGACGCATGTCGCGGCGTGACAAATCGGCCGAGCCATTGCGCGGGATACCAGCGCGCGTAGTGAGCGAGGACCGCGACGACCGCACGCAGCCGCCGGTCGAGCGTGCCATTGGGATGCATCACAGGCAGCGCGCGGCGAAGATGCGGATCGAGCGCCTCGCGCGCCAGGAACAACCGCATGATGTCGGTCGTGCCTTCGATGATTCGATTGATGCGTGCATCGCGCATCATGCGTTCGACGGGGAACGGCGTTTCGCCGCGCTGTTGGAGCGACGTGGCGCGTTCGTAGCCGCGCCCGCCGCGAAGCTGCATGGTTTCGTCGATGACGCGCCACGACACTTCGCTGCAGAACAGCTTCGCCATGGCCGCTTCGATGCGGATGTCGCGATCGGTGTCGGCCCAGTGAGAGGTCAGCTGCGTGACAGCGTCCATCGCGAAGGTGGAGGCGGCGATGAGGGCGATCTTCTCGCGCCCCGCCTCGTGTTTGCCGATGGGAAGCCCCCATTGTTCGCGCTGCATTCCCCACTGCCGCGCGATCGCCACGCACTGCTTGCCCATCGCGGCGCACGCGGCGGGCAACGTCAAGCGCCCCGTGTTGAGCGTGCGCAGCGCGAGCTTCAGTCCGTTGCCTTCGCCCCACAGAAGATTCTCGGCGGGAACGCGCACGTTGCGGAACCGCAGCAGGCCGTTGTGAATGGCGCGCAGGCCCATGAAGTCGCAGCGATGCGCCGTCTCGACGCCCGGCCAGGAGCTTTCGACGATGAACGCGGAGATCTGCGGCTTCTTTCGGCCGCGCACGACTTTGGCCTGCGTCTGCGCCATCACTACCAGAAGCTGCGCGATGGGGCCGTTGGTGATCCAAAGCTTCTCGCCGTTGAGAATGTAGTGCGTGCCGTCGCTTGATTTCGTCGCGGTGGTTCGCATGCGCGCAGGATCCGAGCCGACATCGGGCTCGGTGAGCGCGAACGCGGACAATTCCCCGGCGGCGATGCGCGGGAGGTATTTCGCCTTCTGCTGCGGCGTGCCGAACATCTTCAGCGGCTGCGGCACGCCGATCGACTGGTGCGCTGAGACCAGCACCGCGGTCGAGCCGCAATGCGACGCGATCGCCTGCATGACGCGGTTGTAGTTGACCTGCGAGAGTCCCAGCCCGCCGTACTCGACCGGTACCTTCATGCGAAACGCGCCGAGGCGTGTCAAGCCGTCGATGACGTGTGTGGGAATGGCGCGAGTCTCGTCCACGGCGTCGGCGTCAAGGTTCCTGCGGAGGAAGTCGCTGACCGACGCCACAAGCTCGTCGCCGATGCGCTTCTCTTCGGCGCTTTGGCTGGGGAACCGCGTGACCACGGCGACATCGAATCGGCCGAGGAACAGTCCGCCGGCGAACGAAACGCGAGCGTCCTGCGAGTCGCGCGCCGCCTCGGCGACCTCCAGCGCCGCGCGCTGGCCGGCGTTCAGCTTCACCGCATCAAGCGGAAGCTGTAACGCGCCCGTGGCCGACTCGCCGGTGGACACGCCATTGGGCGCAGCGCCGTCGGCTTGCAATCCGCGATCGGCAAGGATGCGACGCCTCCGCTTGCGTGCACTCAATTTGTTGCGAATCGTCTCGGCGGGCGACATGGTGCTCTCTCCTTCGCGTGTGCCGCTTACGATCCACGGGGGGGGGCGGCGCTTGCGTGATAGAAGCGATCGGCACGTTTGGCCATGCGCTCGATGAGCGGCGCGGGGCGGAAGCGCTCGCCATATTTCGCCGCGAGTTCGTTCAGCCGCCGGTGAATGCTCGCGATGCCGCGTTGATCGGCGTAGCGGAGCAGGCCCCCGCGGAACGGCGCGAAACCGGTGCCCATGACCATCGCCATGTCGAGGGCTTCGGCGTCATCGACGACGCCTTCGTCGATGCACCGCGCCGCTTCGTTGACCATGATGAGCACAGCCCGGTCGATGATTTGGTGATCGGTCAGTCCGCCGTTGGTGGTGATGCCGTCGGCCTGCCGAGCATCATCGAGCAATTCATCGAGCTGGGGGTTGACCTTGCGATGGCCGTTGGTGTGAAGATAAATGCCCTTGCCGGACTTCTTGCCATAGAGATGCCCGACGCAGACGACGCGATCGAGCGCCGCGGCGACGCGCATGCGCGGGCCGTATGCGTCTTCGAGCACTTTCGCCGCCTTGTAGCCCACGTCGAGGCCGACTTCGTCGGCAAGCGCGAGCGGCCCCATCGGCATGCCAAAGCGTTCGAGCGCATCGTCGATCTGCTGCGGGTCGATGCCTTCCTCGAACATCCACGCCGCTTCGACCAGATACGGAATCAGAATGCGATTGACCAGGAACCCGGCGCAATTGCCGACGATGATCGGCGTTTTGCCCATGCGGCGAACAAGCTCGGCGGCGGCGACAACCGTGCGCCGCGAAGTCGCCCGGCACGGTACAACCTCCACCAGGGGCATACGATTGACCGGATTGAAAAAGTGCATCCCCACGAATCGCTTCGGATTGCTCATCGCCGACGCCAGTTCATCCAGCGACAGCGACGACGTGTTCGTCGCGATGATGGCCTCGCGATCGACGCGCGACTCGATTTCGCGCAGCACTTTCTTCTTGATCTCCAGGTCTTCGACAACCGCTTCGATCACGATGCCGGCGTGCTGGAAGCCGGTGTAGTCGATCGTGCCGCCGATGCGGTGCATCGAAAGGTTCATCCGCCCTTCGGTCATCTTGCGGCGCTTGACGAGCGCTCGGTACATGCCCGCCGCGGTGTGAATGCCCTTGGTGACTGCGTCCCAGTTGACGTCGTGCAGCCGGACGTTTACACCGGTATTGGAAAGCGCCCACGCGATCCCCGC
>CAZLDF010000558.1:0-6461 GCA_964558095.1 uncultured Isosphaeraceae bacterium
GTGCGGCCTTGCGAACCAGCGCCCGCACACGCGGGCGAGACGGTACAATCTGAGCCCTATTCATGTGGCGTCCTCCTTGACGTAAGTCCTTGAGGACGCCACTTTTAACACATGGCGCAGAATCGCGCGCGCCTATTTAGCGGTAAAGCTACAGAGCAAATTGTTGCTGCCGTCGTCTGGTGCCAGGAGAATGCAACGGCATATGACATTGTGGCAATCAACATGTCGTTTGGAAGTGAGTTCACATATGAGGACGTTTGCACCGGTGGGATTGTCGGTACCGTTGTTGATATGGCTGTTAATGACGGAATCGCGGTGGTTGCGGCAACGGGTAACAATGGAAGTAGCACCGGGATTGCGCTTCCGGCGTGCCTGAGCAATGTTATTCCGGTTTCCGCGACAAACGATGACGACACGCGCAGGCCGACCGCCAACTACAACCATCTCGTGAAGTTGTTCGCGCCGGGCGAGGCGATCAATTCCACTTGCATCGCCGCGCAGGATCCCGATTCCGATGGCTATTGCGAAAAGTCCGGCACCTCTATGTCCACACCAATGGTCGCGGGTGCAATCGCGATTATTCGCCAGTTTCTCGACATCGTCAATGACACGATGACGCCCGCTGAGATGGAGCAACTGCTTTTCGACACCGGCGATCCGATTGTCGATCTGCCATTCTCTGAGCACCGGCGCATCAACATCTATGCGGCGATCCAATCGCTCATCGATGAATACTTCCCCTGCCCCGCTGATGTGGTCCCGCCCGGCGGCGACGGGCAAGTGTCCATTGCCGACATCAACTTCATCCTCTCCGCCTACGGCCAGCCGTGCGATGACTGCCCAGCGGACATCACCCCCCTCGGCGGAGACGGTCAGGTAACAATTGCCGACATCAATAGCGTGCTCACCGCGTTCGGCCCGTGCCTTGTGGATTGAGGCACCTTGTCGAAGTTGTCGGATGAAGGGTATTGACAAGAAAGCACCTGCGCGAAATGCCAGCCGAAACCTCGCACTCGAGCACCGAAAGGGAAGAGCCAAGTCGCGCAGCCCCGGTCGATGCACGACAAGTCGCACTTGATTTGGCGAAGGCCGAATATGATGCGCTACGACAGGAGATTCTGAAGAGAATCGGCGGGCAGGGTGCCGCGTTTGCTGCGACGGTGGCTTTGGTTGGCGCGTTTGTGGGTGTGTTGATTCAGTTCAAGATAAAAAGTGGCGATGTCGAGGCGCCTCTTCTGACACTCATCCTTGAAGGCGTTGCGGAGGACGGGGCCATCGGTGCGTTCGCTGTCATCGCGGGAGGATTCACGCTTGGGGTTGAACTTCTCTTGTCATTCTGGGCGTACCAATTGCACATGATGTTTCGAATCACGCACGATCTAACGCAGTTGATTAAGGATTTGCGAAGCGAATTCAAACTCCCGGAGAGTGTGAGGGTGTTTGAATGGACCGCCAAAACCGAACGAACAACCGAACTGTGGGAGAGCCGGTCGTCCCTCGCATCCTTCGGAATTCGTAGTGGCCTTCTTCTTCAGCCATTCATGTTGTTCGGATTGACCGCTTTGGGCCTGATTCTGATGGGACTAGCGCTGCCAGCATGTCTTCAGTCCGAAACTCTATCGACTCTCACCAAACTTGCGATCACCACTGCCTTCGTGCTCCTCGCCATTGGTCTGGCGTTCATCGCATTCGCAATGATCGCAGCGCATGAGCCGAACTCACCGAGACTCCAGGCGTCCTTTCGTCGCCTGGAAAGCTCGATGCAAATCCTCACAAGCATCTGGCGGTACTTGCGGCGTTTCTTTCGCTCCGAGGCGTAGGTCAGTCCCTCAGCTTCGGGCGGTTGGTGGTCTCCATGGGTGACCGTATCTTTGTGATGTGCGCACAAGCCAATCCCACCGGGGTGACGCAAAGCCGTCACCCCAGCCACCCATGATGATGCTCATGTACCGTCGGCCGCGGCAAAGCGCCCACAAAAGACCACGCCCATCGCTGCCGCGGGTCGATCACGCCGCTTTCAGTGGCGCGAAATCTTCAGTTGGGAGCGGCGACCGCTTGATGTGCGCCAGGGCGCGATTGACTTCCTCGACCGTGACGGCCTGCGGGTGCACGATCTCGATGCCGATCGCCCGCCCGTCCGCTGCGTAGTCGATCACGAGGACCTCGCTGAATCGCTCGGTTCGCGCGCTGCGATCATCGGCCCGCCGCGGCAGGAAGAGGTACGCCGCGAACGGCTTCCCCTTGCGATAGGTTATCTGAAGGTACCTCTCTGACACGGAATGATTCTACCCGGTACGCCGCGACCACGATGAGATGTGCGGAACGACGTGGCGCTTCCTCCGCTTGCCAGGAGGGCTCGTTGCGCCCTCGCCCGCGGCGAAAGCGCGCGCAAACGTGACGCTCGCGCGAGCCGCGCGCTGGATTTCGCGCGGGGGCGAGTCATACTTCACATCTGCGACTGGCGATGCGCTCGCCGCGTTCTTTGGAAAGTTCAGACAGCGATTGCCGGCGGCGCTTCGGCGGCGGGCGAATCAAACGCCGTGCCAGACCGCGCATCGAACGTCACGTTTGTGCGCAGAACTTGGGAATTCTCAAAAAAGCGCGCACAAAGTAAAAGGGGTGTTCACGAGATGTTTACCCATCTTAACAGTTTCGACGTGCTCGGGCTTGGCGGCGCTGCAAGCGCGCTCCAAATGCGCAAATGATCGAAGTTCGTCGATATGAAGACTCAAAAGTGCCCTGGGAGCGTGGAAACGGCGGTTCCGTCGGTTGAGCGATGCCGAGGTCGCGCCGCGAAGTGCGCAAATGATCAATGAGCGTCGATATGAACCCCCCCGCCTCCCGTCCCCCGCTCCCCCGCCCCACCGCGCGCGGTTGGTCAGCGGGTTTCAACGAGCGACAGCACGCCACCGGGGGCGCGGTCGGTCTTGGAGTGCTCGATGTTCTTGAACGCCATCAGGCCGATGCCCGCGGCGAGCACCAGAAAGGCGACGACGAGCAGGCCGGTGAAGACGTCGATCGAGCCGCCGGCGCGTCGAACCACAGGAGCGTTGAACTGACTCATGGCTGTTTCTCCTGAGGCTGGATCAGCGGCGATGGGCGTAGGCGGTGTGGCCGACCTGAACCGTCAGGCCGGACTTGGCGTCTTCGAGCTCAACGATGCCGACGCTTCGGTTGATGTCCACTTCGGTGATGCGAAGGTTGGCGACGAAGTTGCCGCCGAAGCCGATGGCCATCTTCCAGCCGACTTTCACGCCGTCGCGCGAGCCGGCGTCGATCTCTGCGTAGGTCGCGCCAGTGGAGCGACGCACGTTCAGAACGGTCGCCTGCAGGTCCTTGTCGGGCTGAATTCCTTCGCTTTCGCGCATCATCCCGGCACGGGCGTCGCGCGCCGGTGGATACATCGCGTAAATCTCAGCGAGCTTGTTCAGCGTCTCGCCATGCTCGACGGTCAGGCGCTGCAGTTCTTCCTGCAGTGCTCGCCGGGCTTCGTTGGCCTGTTCGAGCAGCGCGACGGTTTCGCGCAGCGCTTCATCGAGTTCGACTTTCTGGCGTTCGCGCACCAGGGCGTCGTTGCGGAGCGTGCGCATCTCATCGACGAGGCTGGAGGTCAGCATCTGGCCGGACTCGACGGCTTTGATGAGCGTGTCGAGCTTGGCCTGGAATTCCGCCTGTGCGCCCTCGGAAGTCGCGAGGCGCGCATCCAGCCGGCGGGCGTCGGCCAGGGCGTTGTCCAGCTCGCGCTGCACCTGCGCCTTGGAGGCTTCAAGCTCGCGCATGCTGCCGGTGAGGTGATTGACCTCGACGGCGTTCATGCGCTGCTCGGCGTCGAGCGCCTCGGCGGCGGCGGCGGCGCGCTGCACCTGCTCCATGTACCGCGCCTTGTACGAATTCTCGTTGTAGGCGTACACCACCACCAGCGGAACAAGCAGCACCGCCAGCAGCGAAACCAGCACGATGAACAACTTCGTCAGCACATGCACGGTGGAAATCCTCGCAATTCAGGAGCGCCTTCAAGCCACGAGAACGGTTCCGGGCAGGCCGGACACCGGCGGTTCCGCTCGATCCTCTTCACCACCGGACGCCGCCGGCGGTCGCTGCCAGTCAAAAGGATAGCCGCCGCAGCCGCCCAAGACACCCCTTCTTGTACCTCTGGGTTGATTTCGTGTCAATCGCGCCCGCGGTTGCACCGCCCCTTTTCTGGTTATCGGATTCGCAGAATCGCGCCCGCAGCCGACACCTGCACCATCGGGTTGGGGTCCGAGAGCATCTTCGCCAGGTGGGGCAGGGCGGCCCGATTACCCATCGTCCCCAGTGTCGAGGCGGCCTGTGCCCGCAGCTCGAACCGCGGGTGCTCGACGTATTCCAGGGGGACGGCAAGGGAGGCGGACTCGGCGTCGATCTTCGCCAGCGCCGCCGCCGCGGTCATCCGCACCTCGGCCGGCATCCGCCGCTCGCCCTCGCGCGTCGCGAGGCTGAAGAGCTGCGCCGCCGAGCGATTGTCGGCGAGGTTGCCGGCGATCTGGCATGCAAGCGAGATGATCTCGCCCTGCTCGCCCGGGGCGAACAGGGCGGCGCGAATGCCTTCGAGTTCATCAGCTTCGCCGAGCTTCACGATCGCCTCGGCGATCTGGAGATCGACGATGTGCAGGCGGACAGCGGACTCGCGCTTCATGTCGCGCCCCATCGCGGCGCGGAGCATCTTGATCGCCGAGGGCTCGCCCAGTTCGCCCAGGACCATCGCGGCGTTGGCGCGGACTTCGGGGCTTTCGCTGCGGAGCATGCCCGCCAGCGGCGTCGGATCGGCCTTCATGCCGCAGCGGATCGCAGCATAGATCGCCGCCGCCTGGACCGATTCCGACGAATCGCTCAGCAGCGGCTCGAGGTGCGCCTGAAGCTCTTTCAGCCGCAGCCGGCCGGTCGTCATGGAGGCGACGAAGCGCACGCCGCGGTTCTCGTCGGCGAGGGCTCGGCGGAGGATCGGCGGCAGGTGCGCGGGCGAGAGGAGAAGCGCTTCGATCGCGTTGGCGCGCAGCAGCGGGCTGTTGGAGTCGGCGGCCTGGAGCAACACGTCCATCGCCGCCTGGTCGAGTTCGGCGTGCTCGAAGCCGACGTCGGGGTTGGCGCCGAGACTGACCTGCGGCGCCACGGCGAGGTCCGATCGCAGAGCTGCGTGGGCGGTCTTGGTGCTCCACGTCCCGGGATCGTTGCGATTGCAGGACGCCGTCGCACCGATCGTCCAGACGCCGGCGATGATGAGAAGGCCTCGAGCGGCGCAACGTGAGAGTGAACGCGTCGTCGTCATGATCTTGTCGCTCCGGCGGAGGATTGCGGTCATCGGCGTCGCCAGGTCAGCGCGATCAGCCCGACCGTCGCCGCCAGACACGCCCACGCCCAGGTGTCGCCCACTCGCGAGTACAGCGTCGTACGGCCGTCCAGCGGCAGCGTCACCGCGAGCGCGCCCGGCGCCCGGCCCGTTCCGTATCGTCCCTCGCCAAGCTTGCCAATCACATTTCCGCCGCTGTCATAGGCGATGCTGAGGCCGGTGTTGGCGCAGCGGATCATCGGCACGCGATTCTCCACGCACCGCAGGCGCGCCATCTGCGCATGCTGTGCGCGGCCGGCCTCCGACCAGCCGAACCAGCCGTCGTTGGACAGGTTCACCAGCACGTCCGCCCGCTTGCGGCCGTCGGCGTCATACACCATCGATCGGCACACCCACCCCACCGTCGCCTCGAAGCAGATCGGCGTCGCGACTTGTACGGTAGCCCGGTTCTCCGAACCGGCTTCGGTACCCCGGTTCTCCGAACCGGCTTCGGTATCCCGGTTCTCCGAACCGGTCTCGGTACCCCGGTTCTCCGAACCGGAGGGAACACCCAGAATCGTCGGTTCATCCGCCGCATCGAGCGTGAACGTCATCCCCGTGCCCCCGAACCCCAGCAGTTTCTGCTCCAGCCACGGCCACAGCTCGATGTACGGCATGCGCTCGCCGAAGGGCGTCAGGAACACCTTGTCGCTGCGCTGATACGGCGGCCCCCCCTGCTCGATCAGGTACGCGGAGTTGTAGTGAGCATCCCATTCGTAGCTGCGATCGGCTTCGTTGACGCGCAAGCCGATGTAGCTGGGACTTCCCACCAGCAGCGGCACGCCTGTTGTCGCGTTCAATTCGCGCAGCGCATCGAGGTACACATCGCCGGGGTAGAGGCCGCGCTCGACCGTGTAGGCGATGGCGGCAGGCTCCAACCCGTAACCGGGCGTCATTGTCTCGGGCCAGATGACGAGATCGATCGGCGGCCGCTGCCCGCCCGCCTGGGCCGCACCGTTGATCGCGGCGACAGTCTGCTGCAGAAATTCGCGAAAGTCCCGCACTTGTTCCTGCGGCGACCATGCGATCTTGTTGCTCTGCGGAAGGTTCGTTTGGATTGCAAGGACTCGAAAAACGCTCGTCGCTCCGGCGGCGC
>CAZLDF010000559.1:0-4070 GCA_964558095.1 uncultured Isosphaeraceae bacterium
TCCTTGTCGAGCAGGTCGATCTTGGTCACCACGATCACCGTCGGCTTGAACTGCTCCTGCAGCACGCTCGACAGCTTCTTTTCCACCATCGACACCGTCTGCGTCGCATCGACCAGCAACAGGACGACGTCGGCGCGCTCGATCGCCTGGATCATCCGCTCATACGCATAGACTTCGACCTGGTCGGAGATGCTCTTGCGCTTGCGCACGCCGGCCGTGTCGATGGCCAGCATGCGCTTGCCGCGGAAGTCGAACTGCACGTCGATCGAATCGCGCGTGGTGCCGGCGATCTCCGACACGATCACTCGCGGCTGACCGGCCAGCGCGTTGACCAGCGAACTCTTGCCGGCGTTGCGCTTGCCCACGATCGCGAGCTTCATCAGCGGTTCGGCGTCGGCCGGCGCTGATTCGACGGCGGCGGCGCGCTCGTACAGCGCATCGAGCAGCTCGCGCGTCCCGTACCCGCTCGTCGTCGAGACGCACATCGGCTCGCCGAAGCCCAGCGACGCGATCTCCATCGCATCCGGCACCCACGACGGTCCATCGACCTTGTTCGCGACCGGAATCACTTTTCCCGCCCAGCCCCGGCGCCGCAGGAGCGCAGCAAACTGCTCGTCGAGGCTCGTGATCCCCGACTGCGCATCGCACACGAGCAGCACGATGTCGGCTTCCTCGATGGCGGCGGCGATCTGCGCTTCGATGCCCGGCGTGAGCGTCGCCAGATCGGCGCCGACGTCGTCGTAGCGCTTGCCGTCGGCGGTGTACACCCCGTAGCCCCCCGTGTCGATGAGATCGACCACGCGCGGCGGGGCGCTCCGCGGCGCGCTGACCGGCGGATCGAGTTCGATGACGCTCGCCACGCGGTCGCGCGTCACGCCCGGCGTGGGCGCGACGATCGACACCCGCCGCTTCGCCAGGCGATTGAGCAGACTCGATTTGCCGACGTTCGGCCGACCCACGATGGCGATGCGCGGCAGGGGCATGAGGGGGCCATTGTAGGCCGTCGCTTCGGACACACCGCGCGATCGCAATTCGTCCCGCCTCGGCCAACGCCGCCTGAGGCGGTTTGGCCGGTACAACCCTTCGCGTTACATTCCGCGATCCCCGCCCGCACATCGGGGCTTCGACGCAGCTTCACCCACCGGAAAGCTTCAACACATGCAACGACATGACTGGAAACTGATTGCCGCGGGAGCGCTCGCCGCGCTCGCCGCCGCGACGGCGCGCGCTTCGCTCGAAGGCTACATGAATCACGAAGCGCTGATGGACGCTGTGCGCTCGCTCGACGCGTCGAGCGCCTGCGCCGTCATGTCACTGGCCGCTTCCAGCGAGCGTCGCGACATTCCGCTGCTGACGTTGTCATCCGACCCGGCAAGCGCGGACAGGAAACCGGCGCTGCTGATCGTCGCCGGGATCGACGGCCGATTTCTCGTGAGCACCGAAACGGCGATGCGCGTCGCGCGCACGCTCGTCGAAAACCACGCCGACGCGCTCGACGACATGACCGTCTATGTCGTGCCGCGACTCAATCCCGACGCGGCGGAGCGCAATCTCACGACCGTGACCAACGGGCAGATCGTCTCCGCTGCGCCGATCGACAACGAGCGCGACGGCGTCGCCGACGAAGACGGCCCCGCGGACATCAACGGCGACGGCGCGATCACGATGATGCGCCGCCTCAGCCCCCCCATTGACGACCCGCCGACTCACGTCGCCGATCCGAACGAGCCGCGGCTTCTCAAGAAGCCCGATGCGCTCAAGGACGAGCGCGCCATCTACAGCGTCTATATCGAGGGCCTCGACGCCGACGGCGATGGACTCGTCGCGGAAGACGGCGTGGGGGGCGTCGATCTCGACCGCAACTTCATGCATCTCTGGCCCGAGCACTCGCTCGATGCCGGCTCGACGCAGCTTTCCGAGCCGGCGGCGCTGGCGCTGGCCCGGTTCGTCGTCGATCATCCGAACATCGTCATGGCGATCACCTATGGCCGCCATGACAACCTGATCAATGTTCCGGCTGGCAAGGCGAAAGACGAAACCGGCCGCGCTCCACGCGACCTCGACGGCGCCGACGTGCCGCTCTACAAGGAAGTCAGCGACCTGTTCAAGGAAACCACCGAACAATCGCGCGCGCCGAGCGAAGACATCGCGGGGAGCTTTCATGCGTGGCTGTACGCGCATCGCGGCGTGCCGAGCTTCGCGACGGTCGTGTGGGGGAGACCGGATCCGTCGAAGGATGAACCGGAGGAAGGTAAGGAGGAATCGGGCGACGAAGGCGAAGACGCAAGCGACGGCGCAAGCGACGGCGAAGGCGACGCTGCGAAAGCGCCGGCTGGGAGCGCACCAGCGCCGGGCGGCGAGGCGCAAGTCGATCCCATCAGCGGCACGTGGTCCGGGTCCGCGACCGTTCCCGAAATGGGCGACATTCCGCTCACGTTCACACTCGAGCTCGCGCCGGATGGAAGCGTGACCGGCACGGCGGACTCCATGGCTGGCACGGGGCAGGTCACCGGCCGCTTCGACGGTTCAACCTTGAGCATCGTCGCCAGTTACGGGCCGGAGTTCAGTCTGCCCATCGAATTGCGCGTTGAAGGCGAATCGATGACTGGCTCGACGACAACGCCCGACGGCGCGGTTGCGACCATCAGCGCCAAACGCACGAGCGCCCCCCCCGCCGCCGGCGGCGCGGCTGCCGCCGACTCGAAGGCGAAGAAAGATGACAAGAAGCCCGCCGACGCCGAGGCAGCTGCGTGGTTGGCCTACAGCGACAAGGACCGCGCCGGCGAAGGATTCATCGACTGGCAGCCCTTCGACCATCCCACGCTTGGCGCCGTTGAAATCGGCGGCTTCGTCTGGCACTTCCAGATCAATCCTCCTGCCGATGATCTCGATTCGCTCGCGGCCAGGCAAACTGAATTCGCGCTGCAGCTCATCACCAAGAGGCCGCAGATCAGCGCCATCGGACCAACCGTCGTCGAGCTGGCGCCGGGTCTGTATCAGATCGACTTCGCGGTGGTCAACGATGGGCTGATGCCGACGAAAACGCAAATGGCGGTGCAGAACCGCGCGGTGCATCCGACGATCGTGCGCATCTCCACGCCCGTCGAGCGCATTGTCGCCGGCGAGCGCGTCAGCCGCGTGTGGGGCGTCGCCGGCGCGGGCGGGCGATCGAACCATCAGTGGATCGTCCGCGAAGAGCCCGGCGGCGACATCACGATCGACGTGACCCGTCTCGGGTTCGCCGATCAGTCCTACACGGTCAAGGCGCAGTCGAACCCCGCATCCAACGGAGGTGCACAGTGAAACGGATACTGACGATCGTCATCCTCGCGACCTCCTTCGCTTGCGGTTTCGCGCTCCAGGCGGCCGCACAAGAGCAAGTCCCCTCCAACGTCGATCTCGCCTTCAACCGCTACTACGACTACGACCAGTTGTCCGACGCGCTTCGCCGGCTCGTCGATGCCTATCCAGAACTGCTGACGCTGCAGTCCATCGGCAAGAGCGTGCAGGGCCGCGACATGTGGGTCGTCACGCTCAACAACCCCAAAACCGGGCCCGACACCGAAAAGCCCGCGATGTGGATTGACGCGAACATCCACGGCAACGAAGTTCAGGGCGGCGAAGTCGTCCTCTACTCCATCTGGTATCTCACCAAGAGCTACGGCGCCGTCGAAGACCTGACCGAATTGATCGATCGCACCGCCTTCTACTTCCTGCCGACGGTCAACCCCGACAGCCGCGCGCACTGGTTCCGCGAACCCAACACGCCTCACTCGCAGCGCTCCGGCCAGCGCCCCACCGACAACGATTACGACGGCCAGTTCGACGAAGACGGCCCGGAAGACCTCGACGGCGACGGGCACATCGGATCGATGTACCGCTTCGACCCCAACGGCCGCTTCCGACGCAACGAGAAAGACCCGCGCATCATCGAACGAATCACCGATCCCGAAATCAAGGGCGAACTCACGCCCGTCGGGTCCGAAGGCATCGACAATGACGGCGACGGGCAGATCAACGAAGACGGGCCCGGCGGGTACGACATGAACCGCAACTGGCCCAGCGGCTGG
>CAZLDF010000560.1:0-4609 GCA_964558095.1 uncultured Isosphaeraceae bacterium
CCCCCCCCCGCCCCCCCTGCGCCCCCTGCATGCGATCGGCGGCGCTTGCACGGCACCGCGGGGAACCGCTGGAGGAACGCCCGGCGGCGCTCGTCAAGTTCCTCGGACGCGATGCGATATCGCTGATAGGCCAGCAGCGCCTGGACGAGTTCGAAGCGGGGATCAACGAACTCACTACTCCCCCGATCCACGCTTGCGTCTTCGCCGTCTTCGCCGGTCTCGTCGCCGGACTGTGCGACCGCCGGCGCGATCGCGCGACTCTTGATCTCGATCAGCGTCGCAGCCATGACGAGAAACTCGCCTGCGACGTCGATGTCGATGTCGCTCAGGCCGCGCAGGAACGCGAGGTATTGGTCGGTGATCGTCGCGATGGGGATGTCGTGGACATCGACCTCGGCCCGGCGGATGAGGTAGAGCAAGAGATCGAGCGGGCCGTGGAAGGCGTCGAGCGTGACCTGGTAGTCTTCCTGGAGTTGCATGAGTGGAGGAGGGATAAGGGACTAGGGACTAGGGACTAGGGACTCGGGACTTGGCACTCGCAAGCGGTCCAGGATCGAAAAAATCCAAGAGTCCAAATCAAGCGGGGAATGAACACAGAGACACAGGCCCCCCAAACACAGATGATTCACAGAGAGGAGTTTGGGTTGAAGAGGTTGATGGGGTCTCCCTGTCTTCGATTCCTGCCTATTCTTCCCTCTCTGTGCTACCTCGGTGTCCCTCTGTGTCGCTGTGGTTCTTCTTCGATCCGTGGTTTTTCTCGGCTTTGCGGGCGTGAAAGAGCTATCGGATAATACCGGCTCTTGGCGTGATGAAGCACACTTCCTCGGTGAAACGATCGGTGACGGACCGCGGCCTCGATGACGAGGCGGCGTTCATCGCTGATGCGCTGCGGGCGGAGGCGGCGGCGATCGTGCGAGTGGCCGAGGGACTGGTCGGCGGAGCCGGGGGGGGCGCCGGGGGAGGCGAGGCTTGTCGCGAGTGCTGGCGGGCCGCGATCGACCTGCTGGCCTCGTGCACGGGCCACGTGGTCGTCAGCGGGATGGGCAAGAGCGGCCTCGTCGGCCAGAAGGTCGCTTCGACCCTCTCCAGCCTCGGCCAGCCGTCGCACTTCATGCACCCGGCTGACGCTGTCCACGGCGACCTGGGCAAGGTCCGCCGGGGCGACGTGGTCATGCTCATGAGCTACAGCGGCGCCACCGACGAAGTCGTCAACCTCGCCGCGATCCTTCGCGCCAACGACGTGCCCACGCTGGGCGTCTCGCGCGATGACAAGACCAAGCTCGCGGAGCTGTGCACGGTGCACATCAGCGTCGGCGACGTGACCGAAGCCTGCCCGCTGAATCTCGCGCCCACGGCCTCGACCACCGCGCAACTGGCGATCGGCGACGCGCTGGCGCTTGCGGTTTCGCGTCGCCGCCAATTCAACGAGAACGACTTCCAGAAGCATCACCCGGGCGGCATGCTCGGCGCGGGTTTGCGCAAGATCACCGAAGCATTGCGCTATCGCGTGGGCGTGAACCTTTCCGTCATTCGCGATGCGCTGACGGTGCGCCAGGCGCTGCACGAGGCGCGCGATGAGGCGAACAGCGATCGCCGGGCGGGCGCGATCATTCTTGTCGATGACGCCGGCCGCTTGTCGGGCATCTTCACCGACGCCGACTTGCGCCGCCTGATCGTGCGCGATCCACAAGGCGGCAAGCTCGACGGACCGATCCGCGACGTGATGACGGCCCGGCCGCAGCATTTGATGGCTGATGACCTCGTGCGCGATGCGGTGCGCCTGGTGCGCGAGCGGCAGATCGACGAAATCCCCGTGCTGGACGAAGACGGCCGGCCCATAGGCCTCGTCGATGTCCAGGACCTCGTCGCGATGAAAGTTGTGAGCGAGTGATTTGGTGATTTGGTGATTGAGCGATCTAGTGATTTGGTGATGTGGTGATGTGCCTCCTGTCTCCTGTCTCCTGTCTCCTGTCTCCGGTCTCCCGTCTCCCGTCTCCCCCCCCCATGCACGCCGCGCCCGCGAACATCACCCTTCTCTGCCTCGACGTGGACGGCGTGATGACCGACGGTCGCGTGTACCTTGATGCGCATGGCCAGGAGACCAAGGTCTTCAACATCCGCGACGGCACGGGCATTCGCATCTGGCGCACGCTGGGCCACGATGTCGCGATCATCACCGGTCGGCGAAGCACGGCTGTCAATCACCGCGCCAAGGAACTGGGCGTCGAGCACGTGATCCAGGGATCGCAGGACAAAGCCGCGGACTTCATGAAGCTGGTCGAAGAAGCGGGCCTCGACCTGCGTCAGACCGCGATGCTCGGCGACGACTTGCCTGATCTGCCGGTGATGAAGCTGGTCGGCTATCCTATGGCCGTGGCAGACGCATCGCCGGAGATTCTGAGCCTCGCCGCGTTCGTCACGAAGAATCCCGGCGGGCGCGGCGCGGTGCGCGAGGCGATCGAACACCTGCTCAAGGCGAAGAACCGTTGGCACGAGGCGCTCGCCATCTTCGGACAATCGCGATGACTTCTTCCCGCGCCCCCCGCCCCCCCCGCGCCCCACACACACCCCGCCCCCCCCGCGAGATGTCTCCCATGCGCATGCGGAGGCGCGCCAAAGCGATTGCGGTCATCATCGGCGGCGTGGTCTTCGCGCTGGCGCTGCTGCTGGTCATCCTCAACATCGAGAACCCGACTTCGAAGCGCGCGCAGCAGCCCAATGCGGAACAGTTCGATTCCGTCACGGAGCTGATTCCCGATCTGCACAGCGGAAGCCAGCAGAGCCCGGCGAGGATGAACAATCTCGGCTCCGAGGTCGGCGTGGAGCTGCCGGAGGGCGGCTGGATTCAGACAACGGACGACGCCGGCCGGCTCGAACAGCAATACAAATTCGACCAGGCCAATCCGCTGCCCGACGGCTGGTTCGACATGCGCCGCCCCCGCGCCGAGTTCTACTTCGACGACGATCGCGTCGTCACGCTCGAAGGCGACGCGGCGCACGCCCACGCGCCGCACCGGGCGCTCAGCGAAGGCCGCATCGAGGGCGACGTCGTGATTCGCATGTTCGAGCACGTGACGCAGCGGCCGTTCGATGCCAACCGACACACGCCGAGTCTCGAAGTCAGGACCGCCAAAGCCGAGTTCGACAATCTCTCTGGCGAGATCTTCTGCGAGGGCGATGTCGATATCCAGACGCCACAGGCGCACGTGCCAGGCAGGCGGTTGCGCATTCTCGTCAACGATCAGCTCGGGCGCATCGAGCGCATGACGATGGACCAGGTCGGCGAGATTCGCCTCATCGGGACGGACACGCAGCTTCACGCAGCGGCGCGGCGGCCCGCGCCACGGCAATCCCCCAGCACGATGCTCGCCAACTTTCGGCAGAATCGCGGCGAGCGCGAGACGCGCAACCCCCGAAAGCGCGGCGGCGAATCGCGCACGCCCACCTCGGCCGACGAGCCGCAGTTCTACGTCCTCACGCTGCGCGACGATGTTCACATCGTCGAGGGCGAATTCGAAACCGGCAGACGCGCCGAGGGCGATTCGCTTCGCGTCGTCTTCTCGATGCAGTCCGCCGGCGATGAGATGAGCGGGCAGCAAACCGCGGCGAGCAGCACAAACCCGCGCGCGGAGACCGCACACGACTTCGACCGCATCGCACCCCTGTCGATGCGCGACACGCTCATCTTCGCGATGATCGCGTCATATCAGGACTCCGGCGGCCTGTTCCAGCCCGGCATCGACGATGTTGTCACGACCATCACCTGTGCCGGCGGCATGCTCATGGAGCCGGCCGTCGAACCGGCGGACATCCTCGACCACGAGCGGGACACCCGCATCGACCTGATCGGCGAGCCGGTGCGCATGTTCGATCCCGGCGAGTCGTTCTATGGCGAGTGCGGCAAGGCCGTCATCCACCGCCCGCGCGACAAGTTCGAGTTGATCGCCTCGCCGAATTCACCCGTGCTCATCGACAGCCCGCAGCTTGCGGCGGGTGCGGATCACTTCTTCTTGGACGATTCGATGAACAGCGGCGGATTCATCGGCCCCGGGTGGATGCGCCCGCGCGAGCAGCCGTCGATCGCGGTCGCATCCGCGGCGAGTTCATCCTCCGCGTTGGCGCTTCAGGATGCCGGCGAGTCCTCGGCGACGCCGGTCGAGCCACCGCCCGGTGGATTCATCGAGAAGTCCGATCCCATCGAGCGACTGCACATCGAGTGGACCGATTCGGTGGACCTTTCATTCACCCAGCCGGCGAGTGACGGCGAGAAGCCCTCGCTTCGCGCCATCGACTTCAAGGGCAACGTGCTGGTGGAAAGCAAGGGCGAAGACCCCGGCATCATCATGGCGCAGCACCTTCAGATGGAGCTTCAGCCCGACGCCGCGGGCAAGGCCGTGCCGACGAAGATGATCGCCGACGGCGACGTGAAGACCAAGGACAGCCAACTGACCATGTGGTCAAACGACCTGCTCGTGACGTTCCGCGAGATCGCCGCGACCGCGAGCGAACCCACCGCGACGGAATCCGAGGAGCAAGCGACCTCCATCCTCGGCGACAACACCGACATCGACACAGTGCTCGCAACCGGCGACGTGCAGGTGCTGCTCGC
>CAZLDF010000561.1:0-3362 GCA_964558095.1 uncultured Isosphaeraceae bacterium
CGATTTGCCGCTGCCCGAACCGCCCACCAGCGCCACGCGATCGCCCGGCGTCAGTCGCAGGCTGAAGTTCTTGAGCAGCGGCTCCTCGCGGCGGTTGTAGCCGAACGTGACGTCGCGCAGCTCGACGAACCCGCTGAGGCGCCGGTGCGCGCCGTTGTGCTTCGCTTCCTCGGCCGGACTTCTAAACGCTGCGTCGATGTCGTAGTTGGCGACGTCGTCGAGCCGCCGCATGTCGCCGACGAGGCGCTGAATCAGGCTGCCCAGGTGGATGAGGTGATGAATGGGCGTGGTGAACGCCCAGAGAAGCGTTTGAAACGCGACGAGCATGCCGATGGTCAGGTCGCCGTCCATCACGCGCATGCCGCCGACGCCGAGCACCAGGGCGGCGGAGGCGAGTTCCAGGCAGATGGGAAAAGTTTGCAGAAACGAAGCGGAGGCGGCGAGTCGCTGATCGGCGGCGGCGGCCTTGGCCTGATAGCCCGCCCAGCGCGCGAAAAAATCGCCCTCGCGCGCCGACGCCTTGATCGACTCGATGCACTGAATGCCCCCCATCGCCGTCGCCTGAAGCTTGCCCGATTCCTGCAGCGCCCGCTGGCTTTCATCGGCCTGGCGGCGCGAGATCATCCGCAGCACGATCATGTTCAGCATCGCCAGCGTCACGCCGATCACCGTCAGCCAGACGTCGTAGGTGAGCATGATCGCGACGTAGAAGATCGCGGTGAGAAGCCCGATCACGCTCGTCGCGAGTTGGCCGGTCATCGCATCGGCGACGCGGTTGTTGCTGCTGATGCGGCTGGTGATCTCCCCCGCGTAGCGCTGCGTGAAGAACTCGATCGGCAGCCGGATGACGTGCCAGAGAAACCGCCCCGTCGCGGTGATGGCGAGCTTGGTCTCCGACCGCATGAGATAATGCTGCTGCAGCGCGGTGAGCGCAGCGGACATCACGGCGGCCAGGCAGATGCCCACCAGCAGCGCGCCCAGCCATCGGTCGCTGCCCCCGATGAGAATCTCATCGACGAAGATGCGCGTCAGCGTGGGCAGCGCCAGGCCCGGAATCACCAGGCCCAGGCCGGCGAGCACGCAGTACGTCACCGCCAGGCGCGCGCCGCTCAGCCGCCGCGCCAGCGCGCCGATGATCCGCGGCTTCTGCCCCCCCTTCTTGAAGTCCGCCCCCGGCGCGAGCGACAACACCACGCCCGAAAACGACTTGTCGAATTCCTCCTCGGTGACGGTGCGCCGCCCGTATGCCGGGTCGTTGAGATACGCCTTGCCGCCGCGGAACCCTTCGACGACGAGGAAGTGGTTGAACTGCCAGAAGACCACGCAAGGCAAGCGCAGGTCGCCGAAGCCGTCGAGGTCCATGCTGTAGCCCTCGGCGTCCAGGCCGTAGGCTTCGGCGGCATCGACGACGTTGGCGGCGTTGCTGCCGTCGCGCGACACGCCGCAATCGACGCGAAGCCGCTCCAGCGGCACGTATCGCCCGTAGTGGGCGAGGATGATGCCGAGCGACGCGGCGCCGCACTCGACGGCCTCCATCTGCAGCAGCGTGGGCGTCTTGTGCACGCGCCGCCGCGGCAGGCGAACCTTGCGCCGCGGCGGTGGCTGCGGAGGCGTTGGGGGGGGGCCGTTCGTCGTCGGCGCTGCGGCAGCCGGCGTCGTGCTGGCCGCATCCGCCTGCCCGTCACGTCCCATCGTCCGCCCTCCGCAAGCCGGGGAAGACCAGCTCGATCGGCCGCCAGGTCTTGACGCGCACCGAACCCTCGCAGAGCGTCCCGGCGGTGATTTGAATGTCCGACGGCCCGTCGCCGCTGGTCCATGCGAACTTCGTGTGCGTCGTTTCGTCGGGAACGAGGTCCACCGTGAGCTTGAGCTGCACGCCCGTGGCGGCGAACTGCTCGACGAGATGGGCGTCCTTGAGTTCCACGAGCATCGCCTGCTTGCTCGTGGGCACTTCGGCGCGCTCCGTCACCTTTCCGATCATCGAGCCGTGCTCCTCCGACTTGACCGTGCTCGGATTGAGATCAACGGTGTCGCCGACCTGGACCTGGCTGCCCGTGTGGGCCGAGACGAAGAGGATCGCCTGCAGCTTCGGCTCCCTGGGTTCGATCAGCAGTAGCGGTTCGCCGATGGAGACGACGTCGAATCGCGCTTTGCGTTTCTCGACGATGCGGCCATCGTGATTGCTCGTCACTTTCGATTCGCGTTCGAGCTGCGGTCGCAGGACCATCGCCAGCTTGCGATTCAGAGACTCGCGGCTGATCTCGCGCGTGCGCCGATCGCGCTCCATCGCGGACTGCGCCCGCTGCTCGCGCGCCTTGATCTGCTCGATCTGTGCATTGAGGTCTTCCAGCGTGTCGCGCAGCGACGCCAACTCGTTTTCGATCGGATACAGCGACGCCTCCGCCATGAAGCCCTTGTCAATCTGCGATTGCATTCCATCGCGCTGCTTGCGAAGCCGTTCGATGCTCTGCTGAGCTGACGACAGCCTCCCCTGCAGCACCCTGATCTCGGCTTCCGCGACCGCCTTCTCCATTTGGCGCTGCTGGTCGTCCAGCTTGTCCATTTCCTGGTGCTCGGTCGTCATTTGCTCCAGAAGCTTCTCCGTCGCTTCAATCTCATTCTCCAGCGCCGGTTGATCGATCGTGGCGACAATGTCGCCGGCCTTCACCTCGTCGCCCACTTCATGAATGGTGAGCAGCATCCCGTCTCCCCGCGCATTGACGGTTTGCGGCCCGCCGGCGGTGACGATGATCCCCCGCGCCGGCTCGCGCGTGTACACCGTCCCGAAGAACGCCCACACCACCACGCAACCCAGCAGCGCCCACACCGCCAGCAGCGACACCCAGCCCTTCGGGCTGGTGATGCGCAGCAATCGATCGAGCTGCTCCGGCGAAGAAAGTTGTTCGAGTGCCGACTCGCGATACAAACTCGATTCAGGCGACATGAGCGCAGCCTCCCACGTTCGACGCAGCGTATCCGCCGCTGGGATGTTTCAACACGGGTGGCGATCCACCCGCACCCGGCCCCCCCTCGGCCCCCCCTCCGCCCCCTTCTTGCACAAGACAATCGCATTACCCCGAGCAAGGAGAACCGCAGATGAACGCGGATAAACGCGGATGTCGGGTGATTTCGTGTTCTTGCCGCGATCTGCGTTCATCTGCGTTCATCTGCGGTTCCAATCTTCCTGGACAATGCGATCGCCCTGCTCCTGGCCGCCTCCACCACCATCACCCCCGTTATGAACCCCACAATGCCGACTTCAACATGCCGCCAGGCCTTCCGCGGCGCAGACGAACGATCCGATCCAATTCCCAATCCACTTCCCTGCTCCGTGTCTCTGTGTCCTCAGTGTGCTCTGTGGT
>CAZLDF010000562.1:0-5053 GCA_964558095.1 uncultured Isosphaeraceae bacterium
TCTCGCCGCCCTTCCACCAGCCCCAGCCGCCATCGCCGTGCTGGAAGTCGTAGAGGCGGGCGAGATTGGCGTTGATGATCTCCTGCAGCTTCTTCATGTTGTCGCGCTTCCTGGCGTCGTCTGGATGCGTCTTGTCGATGAACTGCTGTTCGATCCCGCCGAACGCGCGTGCGAGCGCATCCTCCGGCGAAAGTCCCGCGTCTTCGAGCGTCTTGGCGACGATCGCAGCGGGCAGGAAGCGGCTCATCGTCTGTTCGGTGCAGCCATACGGATAATCGACCAGATACGGCAGGGCGTCGAGCATCGTCACCGCCATGCTGGGCGTGACCTGCACGACGAGTTGCGTGGAGTCTTTCTTTCTCTGCGCGGGGATGTCGAGGGCGATGGTGATTTCGTCGCCGCGGACTTTGCCCGACTTGGCGATGAACTTCTCGATGCCGTGCTCGTGGACGGTGTAGGTTTTCACCATCGCGTCGGCGTATGTGTCGCTCTTGCCCGTCAGCGTGAGCTTTGCCTCGCCCGCGGTTGTCGCTTGCACACGCCAATCGGCGCGTGCTTCGCCGCCGGCAGCGATGGTGAGCGTTGCCCCACTCGCTGCGCCTGGCTTGGTGATGCGCTCGATGACGGTCAGCCCTTCGACTTCGAGCGTGGGATTGACGATCATTTCCGCTTCAGTGTTGTTGTTGAACACGCCGGAGATGATTGTCTGATCGCCGGCGGTGAAGAATCGAGGCGCCTGCAGGCGCGCCACGAGGGGGAGACGAGTGCGCGTGGTGATCGACGCGATGCCCGTCTTGTTGCCGCTGGTGAACGCGCGCGCAGTGCCCTTCCATCGCGTCAACGAGTCGGCGAAGGTGACATCGACTTCGGCAACGCCATCGTCGCCCGTGACAATGTCCGGCTGCCAGAAGATGGTGGAGCGGAAGTCGCTGCGCACCACGGCAGCGGGTTCGGACGATGACTGTGGCGCCTGCACGGGCATGCCCGCGGCGGTGGCGCCGGGCGGCGCGGCGGCCGCATCCTGCATTGCGAGTTCCTGGCCAAGATAGCCCCCCTCCTGTGCGGCTCTCATGCGTTCAGAGCCGCTTCCCGGCGCAGCAAAGGCCCCGCCGCCGCGCCCACCAACCGATTTCATCACCATCTGCTCGTTGCGTGCGCCGTCGCGCGCGTATCCATCCTTGTCATCTTGACCGAACGCTTCATCCTGCGCCATCTGTCGCCAGATGCGCTCGTCCATCAACTGCTTCTCATCGCCTTCGACGAGCTTGATGTAGCTCTTGTAGTTGAGCGTGCTCGTCGTGGCGACGACTTGGCCCTGGCGGTCGCTAAAGAAGAACTGCCGCGGATCGCCCGCGTAGTCCTGCTGAATGTAGAAGACCGATTCATCGACGAGCGCGAACGCGATTTCCGTCGAGACGGGATTGCCTTTGGAATCGCGCGCCGTGATATGCGCCCTGGTCGTTTCCCGCGGTTCAAATCCGCTGCCGTCGCTTGCGCCTTCGCCTTCATCATCGCCGAGCGTCACCTGCACATCGAGGAAGTTGTCCACAGGCGGCACGACAACCTGCTCGACGTCAGTAAACTGCTCGCCATCCGTGATCATCAACGCCTGCAATGAGAAGTTTGGAATGTGCTTTTCTTCGATGGGCAGCGAAATCAGTTTCACCGTTCCCGTGACATGCACGAGTTGACGATTGTGCAGGTCGTCGCCCTCGGCCGTCAGCAGCACCCAGCGATCGCTGACCGGCGTGGTGATCATCACCGCGGCGGATTCGCCCGCCTTGAACGTGTCCTTATCGACGATGAGATCCACGCCATCGACGTGCTGCTCGAGATTGTCGATGTTGCGATCTGTCACCCACAGCGTAGTAGATGCCTGCACGGGAGGCCCGCCGGGATCGGGACTGCGCCACGAAACTGTGTAATAGCCGACCTTGGGGGGGGTGAAGCTGAAGTCCGCCTCGCCTTCGTCATTGGTCGAGACGGCGCGTTCGAGAATCTTCTGCGGCTCGTAGCCGCGGAACTTCAGCCACCAGTTCTTCATCCCCGGTTCACTGGGCGGCGGAAACGTTCCATACGTTGTCCGCGCTTCATCCAGCTTGCCGCCGAACACTTCGCGCCCGAAGGGATCGACCCAGATCTCCTTCCACTTGTTGCGGAAAACCGTGACGGTTCCATCGGCCTTCACCGGCTGATCGTTGGCGTCGATGGCCTTGATCGCGACCTCCACCGGCGAGTTCGGCCGCCAGATGTTCTTCTCCGGCGTCAGGTGCACGTAGTACCGCTGTTGCGTGACGCGCACGATGCTACTGCCCGTGATCTCGCGCCGGGACGCATCCGTCACCCGCGCTTCGATGCGGTATTGCATGTCCTGGTTGTGGCCGAAGGGCGTGTCGATGGTGACCCTTGCCTTGCCTTCGTTGTCGGTGCGGATGGTTTCCTGCTTGATGACCTGCTCCCCCCCCCAATAGCGGTACTGCCACTCATTGTCGCTTTCGTAGTACCAGGCATATTCGCGATGCGGCCGCCAGATGTGCCAGTGCGGCGACTGATGGATGACCAGCTCGACGGTTGCGTTGGCGACGGGCCCGCCGAAGTAGTAGTTCGCCTCGATCGTCGCTTCGACGGTTTCACCGAGCCGGAAACTCTTGAAACGGCCGCTTTCATCTTTGGGAACCTGCACAGTGACTTCGAATTCGGGGAGTTTGTATTCCTCGATGCGGAAGAGCGTCGCGCTGCCGATGTGATTCTTCTTGCCCGGCGTCCAGAACTGGACTAAATATTCGCCGAGTGTCATTGACTCGTCGAGTTCGATGTCGCCCCACGCGCTGCCGAAGGCGTTGAGCTTGGCTTCGCCCTCCTTCAACGTGCCCTGAGGGCCGGTGACTTCATAGAGAATCGTCTGGTTGGCGGGAGTCGAGTACGCGCCGCCTGTGTGTGTGCGCGCAGTAAACTTCCAGTGCACAGTCTCATCAGGCCGGTAGGCGGGGCGATCGGTGACGGCGTAGATCTTCCACGGCGCGCGCCCGCCCGGCCAGTTCAATCCCCCCCCCAATGCGAACGCCTGGCGATCGCTGATGTTCATGGTAACGAGGAAGCCGTAGTGCCCGCCGCGCTGGTTGCGCTTCACATCGAATTCCGCCATGCCTTCGCCGTCGGTCTGCTTGATCTCCTGGCTGCCCGTCCACTTGCCATCGTCGTCGTACCATGCGTTCCAGAGCTGCACGCGCGCATCGGGCAGCGGCGAGCCGTCGATCGCATTGCAGGCATACGCCAGCACCTTGTCGCGCCAGGTCTTGAGCACGACCGCGACGTCCGTGACGAGAATCAACTCGCGAGCGGTCTTCCCGCCTCCCGCCGCCACGAGCAGGTATGCGCCGACAGGCAGCGGGTCATCCAGCCGAATCTTCCGGTTGCCCCACTTGTGCTCGCCCTTGTCCTCGGTGTCGATCCGCCAGTTCTTGATGCGCTCGACGTCCGCTTTCGTCGTGTCAATCGTCTCCAGCCACTGGTGGATCGAGTTCTCCTTCGTCGCGAGATCGACGTGCCGCGTCAGATCGACGCGATACATCGACAGATCGACCGCGTCGAGGTTCCGCCAGTTGAGGTCGAACTGAATCTCGGAATTGGGGAAGAAGACGTTGGACACCGCCGCGGCGAGCTGAGGCAACGTGATCTGCTCGATCTGATTCTTCGCATCGTCCCAGTAGCGGCTGTCGCCACGTTCAAACGTCGTGATGAGCTTGCGATATCGCTCGACTGCCGCGACGAAGTCCGGCTCCTGCATCCATTGGCCGTCGTCGGTGACCCAGATGCGGCCGTTGTTCGCCAGCCACTGCGCGCTGTGATAGAGCGCATCGTCGTACCAGTCGTTGTTCGGGCCGAACTGGATCGCAGCGTCGAATTCCCTCTCGATCCGCATCCGCTGCGGCCAGCCCCCCCCTTGGCGCTGAAGACCGATCGCCAGCAAATAGTGCGCGCGGGCGCGATCGACTTCGGATTGGGCGATCTTCGCCGCGTTGTCGAGGATTTCGATCGGAATCTGGTGCCAGCCCCACCAGCCCTCGTGCCGCTGCCAAGAAGGTTCCGCCAGACGCCAGATCATGTCGAGATAGCGCTCGCGGGCGAGCTCGACATCATGCGTGCCCGCCCACCAGTCGAGCGCCTGGTGATAGTTGTTCCATCCACCGCCCCAGTTGCGGCTATCGGTGCGGTCCCACCAGAAGTCGCCCAGCGATTCGTTGGCCTCCGCCCAGACGCGGTCGCGATCCTCCGGCCGGGTGATCGCGCGAATGAGATCCTGAAGTTGCCGCTGCGCCTTGTCGTAGATCGATTGATCGGCTGTGTGCGAACCTGCCTCGGCGCGCCAGGTCGTGTCGGCGACGCGGAAATCGACCCACCGTGCGTCCTCCGCAGGCAAGTCCGCCATCTGATCGAGTTGTTTGTAGATGTCGCGCGCCCGCGCATATGAACCCTGCGCGTACATTGCCTCCGCCTGCTCGCGCAGCTTCGGATAGTCGGCCAGTTGGGGGGGCGCGAATGAAGGCCGCGACTCCGCCGCCGCTTGCGGCTTCGCAACAACGAGCACGCACAACGCAACGGTCAACACCACGATGGCAGAGTTCCGAACGCGATTGAACTTGAACCTGGGGGACTTCATCGTCATCGCCTTTCGAAGCGAAGAGGGCGTACCACAGAGATCGCAACCTGTAGGTCGGGTCCGCGGCCTGCCGCGAGACCCGACACGCCGGGCGCGCGATCGCGAAGCGCAAAGTCCGCGCACTCGCACAGACGCGGGGCTGCCATCCATTCTAGTTGTGGCCGCCCGCACCGGGTTGACGATCGAAATCGACGATTGTTAGGCGAAAACGTGAGGGGAACTGTGCAAGGCCGTTCGGCCACCCATTCGAGCCGCGCCGAGCTATGATGACCGAGTCATGACCAAGCTCTCCGAAATCGAAGCGGCCATCGAGGGCCTGCCTCAGGCGGACAAGCAGCGGCTGCTTCTTTTTCTCGCCGCGCGTCTGCGCAGCGAAGGGGGACCGGTCCCCGC
>CAZLDF010000563.1:0-4407 GCA_964558095.1 uncultured Isosphaeraceae bacterium
GGGGGTTGAGCGAGTCTTCGAGCGAAACCCCCGGAAATCGGGGCTTCCATTTCCGCACCCCAACGGGGTGCACGTAGGTTCGGCATGGTTTCAACAGAGCAAGATCAGAAACCGCTTCCGCTTTGTGGTCTCTGTGTGCTCTGTGGTTCCAATTCTTGAACTTGGGTTTCCTACACCGGAAGCGAACAGCCGCGCAGCGTCAACTCGGTTTCGACGAGTTCGAGCAGCTCCGAGGCGTCGAAGGGTTTTTCGAAGATCGTGATGCCGGGGATGTCGCCGAGCTTGCCGAGGTATTCGCGGTGAAAGCCGGTGACGAAGATGATGGGGACGTCGCTGACTTCGCGAACGGCGGCGGCGAGCGACACGCCGTCGCCCGCCGGCATGTTCAGGTCGCTGATGATGAGGTCGATGTCGCAGGACTGGAAGATCGAAAGTCCCTGCGCGCCGGTGTTGGCGGTGGCGCATTCGTAGCCGTAGTGTCGCAGGCGGGTTTCGATGGCGCGGACGACGCCCTCATCGTTGTCAATGATGAGCACATGGGGAACGTGATTCGAGGGCATGATCAGACTCCTCCTTCATCGTGGAAGTTGTGGGAGGACAGGCCATGACGAGCTCGATGGCTCGAATCACATCTTCAGATTCAAACGGCTTTGTGAGGTAGAAGTCGCCTCCGAGATCGATCCCCGCGTTCAGATACGCCGACGGAACGTTGGCGGACAGAAAGATGATGGGAATGTGGCAAAGCTCCGGCGCCGCGCGAAGCCGCTGGCGCACTTCGTGCCCGGTCAGACCGGGCATGCGGATGTCGAGAATCACGGCGTCGGGTCGGTGCAGCCGGGCGGCGTCGAGGCCCGCCTCGCCGTTCATCGCCTGCATGCACTCATACCCGGCGCGCTCCAGCCGCACCATCAACGCCGCCGTCACGCCCGGTTCGTCATCGATGATGAGTACTCGTTTACGCACAGCAATTGAACCCCATCGTTCGGCCCAGTGCACTTGAGAAGATCGTCTCGCGATCGGTCGGGTATGACCACGTCCCGACCCATCGCAGCTCGAACGGCCGAACTGTCCGGTCTGGGCAACTCTCGCGCGCGGACTGCGCCGCGGCGATGAGGCGCGCCATCCATTTATCGGGCTCGCTCGTCATGCCCACCAGCACGATCGATTCCTCGTCGATCGCAGGCAGCACCAGATCCGTCGGATGACAATGCGCGCAGAGGAACTGCCGCACGCGCTCCATTTCGGCGGGAAACGTCGGCGCGACGGCCTGCAGCAGCGAAATCGGATTGTGGTTGTGCGGCGGAACGATCACGCTCAGATAGCGCCCGAAGATGACGCTCGGATCGCACGACGGCAGCGAGAGGGAGAAGCGGCTGCCCCGGTTCACTTCGCTCTGCACGGTGATCGTTCCGAGATTGAGCCAGGCAAGTTCCTTGGCGATGTTCAACCCCAGCCCGAAGCCCTTGGCGCACGTGCGCTGCACGTCGCCCACCTGGCGGAAGCGCTCGAAGATGATCTCGACTTCGTCGGCCGGCAGTCCGGGTCCGTGGTCGAAGACGCTGATGAGCGCGCCTTCAGAGCTGCACGTCGCGACAATTCTCACTTCGTCCCCTGCGGACGAGAACTTGATGGCGTTGACGGCGAGATTCAGAAGCGTGCGCCCGGCCTTTTCGAGATCGGCGAACACTTCGCAGTCCTCGCCCTCAAGCTCGTCGATGATTCTGATCTGCTTGGATGCGGCGCGGTGCTCAAGCGTCGGACGAATGCCTTCGATGATTTCGGACACGGCATGCCGCGTGCGATTGACGCGAAGCGCGCCGGCCTTGAGCTTGCTGCTGTCGAGGAAGTCATCGACCATGCCCGCCAGGTCGCGCGACGCGCCGATGATGTGGTGCAAGTATTGCGATTGCTGGTCGGACACCTCGCCCCCGATCCCGTCCAGCAGGATCGCCGCGAACTCCTTGATGACTGTCAGCGGCGTGCGGAACTCGTGCGCGACGTTATCGACGAAGCGATGCGCCGTTTCCGTCAGCTCTTCCAGGCGCGTGTTCTGATGTTCAAGCGTGGTGTTCGCGGTCTTGAGGTCGCGCGCCAGTTCGCGATTGCAGCGCTCCAGCCGGTTGCGGCGCAGCGCTTCCTGGATCGCACAGTAAAGCGAGTCGGGTTCTTCCATGATGTGGGACTTCACGAGATAGTCCGCGGCGCCTTCGCGAAACGACGCGGCGGCGATCTCTTCGTCGCCGTGACCCGCCACCATCAGCACCGGCCCGATGCCCATGCCGCGCAGGTCGCGAAGCCAGTCCAGGCCCGTCCCGCCCGGCATGTGATAATCGCAGACGACCGCGACGGCGCCGTTGGCGGGCATTTGTGCCAGCGCCTCGGCGGGATCCAGAAACCGGCACACATTCCACGGCGGAAGCTCGCGCTCACGCCGCGCCCGCTCGATCGCCAGCGCGATGAGATTGAGATGTTCCGGATTGTCATCGATGACCACGACGGTCACCGGATCGGCGGCTTCGCACAGCGCGTTCATGGCGCAACTCCCTGGCGGGCCCAACGGGCGGGCCGTCGCCGACCATGCATCGTCCTGAACGGATTCTCACTGAATCCGCGCCCGGGACCCCTTCGCGAAATCGACGCCTCGCTGCCCAATCCCCCCCATTCGCCCGCACGGCGAACCCCTCTCCCCCCCTCCCCCCCTTTTGGGTGATTCGAGCCCGCATGCGCGGATTGAGCTTCGCGAGGCCCGGCGAACGCCCGATCTGTGTTCGTTGACAGAAAGGGGGTCCGCCATGACAGCGACCATCCTGATCGTGGACGACGAGCCCGTGATCGCGCAAGCATTGCGAATTCGGCTGGAATCCGACGGCTACAACGTGATCGAGGCGCTCAGCGGGCTCGAAGGTCTGCGGCGGGCGCGGCACTGCTGCCCCGACGTGATCGTCCTGGACGTCAACATGTACGACCTCGACGGCTTCGAAGTCCGACGCCAGTTGCTCGTCGTGCCGGGACTCGCCGACGTTCCCATCATTTATCTCACCGCCTACGCCGTCGAATCGGCGAAGCGCCAGGCCTACGACCCCGGCGCGAACATTTTTCTCGCCAAGCCCTTCGACTATGGCGAGATCCGGCGCGCGATCGAGGGCGCGATCCAGCGCGCTCAATCCGTCGCCGCGTGAACGCCTCAACCGGCCGATGCTCATTGCGCGCGTGGAACTCGCGACGAACGACCCATCCGTGAAATTCGGCATAACTCATTCAGATGCGCGTCACATAAGTCGAAGCAAATGCACGAACAGAGGCGTGAACCTTGAACAGCGGCAATCTCACGGCAGAGATGGCCGTTCGCGCCCCTGGAGGTTCGAACCCATGTTGTTTCGACTTCACGTTTCCGCATCGGTCCGCTTGACGCTCTTCGCCGCCGCTCTTGTCGCGACGAACGCGAACGCTCAGTCGCTGAACGACGGCGACTCGATCGAAGACCTCGAAACCTTCGCGGAACTTTCCATCGAAGAGCTGATGAACGTCAAGGTCACGTCGCTGGCGGGCGTCGAGCAGGAATGGTTCAACACGCCCGCGGCGATGTACGTCATCACCAACGAGGACATCCGCCGCAGCGGGCATCGAAGTCTCGCCGAGGCCCTGCGCCTGGCGCCCGGCGTGTTCGTGGGCCAGAGCGGCTCGCACAGTTGGTCGGTGGGCATGCGCGGCTTCAACGGCAGCCTCGCGAACAAAACGCTTGTGCTCATCGACGGCCGCGCGGTCTATGACCCGCTCCTCGGCGGCACCTTCTGGGACGTTCAGGACGTGCTGCTCGAAGACGTCGATCGCATCGAGGTCATCCGCGGCCCCGGACCGACGATCTGGGGCGCCAATGCGGTCAACGGCGTCATCAACATCATGACCAAGAGCGCCAGGGACACGCAGGGCTGGTACCTCGAAGCCGGCGGGGGCACGCACGAACGCGCCTTTGGGTCGGCGCGCTACGGCTTCCAGATCGACGAAGATTCCTGGCTTCGCGTCTATGGCAAGTGGTTCGAACGCGACCACTTCGACGACGCCGCCGGAAACAGCAACCACGACGACTGGAGCATGAGCCGCGGCGGATTCCGCTTCGATCGCCAAGGCGATGACGGCTTCACACTGACGATCCAGGGCGATTACTACCACAGCGACCGCATCGGCGAACTCACGCGAAACGCCCCCGTGCCCGGCCAGAGCATCGTTTTCGTCAACGACATCCGCGACGTGTACGCCCGCGGCGGCAATCTGCTCGCCCGCCTCGGCCGCGAGAGCGGCGACAGCGGATGGACGCTGCAGGCGTACTACGACCGCAGTGAACGCATGACCTACGTCGAGTTCGAGGTGGTGCGCGACACGTTCGACATCGATTGGCGCCACCACTTC
>CAZLDF010000564.1:0-3350 GCA_964558095.1 uncultured Isosphaeraceae bacterium
GGCCGGCGACAGCGCCGCGGCCCGCGTCCGCGCGCGCAAATACCTCGACCAGCACCCCAACCACGGTCAGGCCGAGTTCATCTTCGGCCTGACCTACCTCCGCGAGCGCCGATTCGAACTCGCCCGCCCCTGGTTCGAACAGGCGCTGGCTCACGCGCCCGACTACTTCGCCACTCACAACGTCCTCGCATGGTGCCTCTATTACCAGGGCGAACTCGACGCGGCGGCGCAGTCATTTCAGAGATATCTCAACTACCGCCCCGATGACGGCGATTCAACGCTCGGCCTGGGACTTGTCGCGCTCGACCAGGACCAACTCGATGAAGCGAACACGCTTTTCGAGCGCGCCATCGAACTTCTGCGCGACAAGCCGAATCAGGTCAGCAATCTCTGCCGCGCGCGTGCGGCGTTGGGCGACGTGTTCATCGCTCGCGATCAACTCGAAGACGCCTTGACGGAACTGCGCGCGTCGGCCGAGTTGTGTCCCGATGCCTATGAGACGCACTACAAACTGCACCGGTTGTACCTGCGATTGAATCAGCCGGCGAACGCGAGCGCCGCGAAGCGCGCGTATGAGGCCGCGTGGAATCGCGAACATCCCGGACAGCCGCTGCCGGACGAGGCGACGACTCCCTCTCCCCTTGGGAGAGGGCCGGGGTGAGGGCCGTTGTGGGCGCCATCCGTTCCGAATCCGCGAATGCGATTTCATTCAATTCTGACTCAATCGAGATCGCGCGCTTTCGTGCGCGCTCTGTCTCCACTGCGGTTAGACTGATCGACGTCTTTGAGGAGAACGCGCATGCCCGAATTCATCCGTGTCGCCGGACTCGCTGACATTCCCGATCGCCGGGGGCTGCGCGTCAACGCCGGCCGGCACCAGATCGCGCTGTTCAAGCTGGGCGAGAAGGTGTATGCGATCAACGACCGCTGCACGCACGCGGACGCTTCGCTCGCCGAGGGCGAGCTTATGGGCGAGGAAGTGACCTGCCCGCTGCATTTTGCGTGCTTCAATGTGCGCACGGGTTCATGCACCGGCCCGCCCGCGGAAGAAGACGTGCACACGTACGAGACGCGAGTCGTCGATGGACACGTGGAAGTCAAGGTTTGACCCCCCCCCTATCCCTTGGGAAAGGGTCGGGGTGGTAGCTTTTTCTCCCTCTCCCCTTGGGCGAGGGTTGGGGTGAGGGCTGTTCCCCGCGAAACCGCAAGCGTTGCCGGACGCGAAAACCGCGAACAGCGCCTTGCGCCGCCGACCACGCTTGCGGTTTCGCGCCGTCGTCAATTACGATCAACCCCATGGTCATCGGTTACCACCTCATCTTCACCGCCTACGCCTGGTGGCTCCCCAACGATCCCCGCGGCAGCACTTCACATCACATCCGCAGCGATGTAATCGCGCAACTCGGCGAACTTCACCACGGCCGTAAGCGCATCCAACCCACCGGCTCAACAATCCGCGCGTTCTACGATAACGCGCGTAAGACCCTCAAACACGAACTCCGTGAATTCAACGGTGAAGAGCGCACAACCATCGCTTGCGGTTTCGCGCACGCGATCCACAAACGCAACTTCACCTGCTACGCTTGCGCGATCATGCCCGACCATGTTCACATCCTCATCCGCAAGCGCCGCGACAGAGCGGAAGAGATGATCGCGCATTTGCAAGAATGCAGCCGTGAGCGCCTGATCGCACAAGAGAATTACCCACCGGAGCATCCCGTCTGGGGAGGTCCGGGGTGGAAGGTCTTCCTCGACACCGCGAACGACATGGAGCGCACGATCCGGTATATCGCGAAGAACCCGATCCCGTATCGGCTTCCGGTTCAGCAGCACTCGTTCGTGACCATCTACGACGGTTGGAACCTGAATCTTGCGGCGAGGTGAGACGATGCGCGCGCAGACGTGACGCTCTCGCTGGATGCGCGATGGACTTTGCCCCGAATCGGGGGATACTGCCTTAACGGGCGATTCTTCCCGTCGCGCTCATTGAAAAGTTCATAGCGGGTTGCCTTCGTGATTCGAGCCGAGTTCCGCCTCGTTCAAATGCCGTGCCGGATGGCGCACGAAGCGTCACGGCTGCGCGAAAACTTGACAAGCGTCACAACGGCGCGCGCAAAGTAAACCACCTCGCGCCCATCGTACTATCCCATCTTAACAGTTTCTCTCGCTTCAATGTGCTCCCGACGCGCGCAAAGCAGGGCACCACGCGCCCAGAGCTCGCGCAAAGCCGCCAAAATCGCGCATGAGAGGCGCACGTTCGCAACATTCCGCGACATGAACACGCTGAATCACTGGCGTGGCGCTATCGAAAACGCGGACCGGTCCGCAGAGCACCGCCGCCGCACGCCGCAAGTGCGCAGATCATCAAAGTTGCTCCATGTGTCGCTGCCCCGCTGGCAGGGTCGCCCCACGGAGCGCAGCCCGGCTGCGGGAAAGGCAAGCGGAGGCGCTACGGCGAACCGGCCGTCTGCAGATTGGAAACCGATTGCAGGTTCGAAACCGGCGCGGCGTCGATCGACAGCACCTTGTCGAAGCACTCCATGTCGTTCATATCGACGACGACTTCGATGCGAGGGAAGATCGGCTCGATGTTCTCAAGCTCGGCGTCGAAGGTTTCGAACTCGCCGCCGTTGGTGCTCAGTTTCAAAACCATCGCCTGCATCGGGCCGGCGAAGCCCTGTATCAGCGTGTACCGGCCAATGCCTTCCATGTGCAGGCCGCTGCCGTTGGAATTCGGAAGGGGGGGGACGTTCAGCTTCATGCCGACGATCGCGTACACGTCGTAGGTTCCGGTTTCGTAAATGGGCACGAGCGCGAAGCCGCCGTGCATCGGTCGCGGCATTTCGAGCAGGCAGTCGCAGGGGTCGAAGCAACCTTGTTGATAGGTGCTGGCATTGTTCAGGCGGTAGTGGCGAATGTCGCTGAGCGGGACCGGTGCTGCGAAGACCTGGATGGCGGTGTCGTAGCAATAGAAGCCGTTGATGGAAATGGGGAGGTCGATCTTGCCGTTGTTGCGGGTGTCTTCGACGAACTCGCTGAAGAAGTGGACGGGCGCGGCGCCGTCGATGGAGAGGTCGAGGTCGAGCGCATGGAAGAACGGCTCGCCGAAGTTGGTGCGCCGATACACGCCCGTGCCGGTGATGCTGTGGACGGGATTGTCAAGTTCGCCGACCGTCCAGTTGACTTCGGTGATTTCGCGGAAATCGACTGCGTCGCCGATGATGACCGGCCCGAGGACGAACGTGCCGTGGACTTCGCCCAGCAGCGAGAGCGGGCACATGCATGGCTCGAAGCATCCTTCGACGAAGGACGTGTGCTGCGCCTTCATGCGATAGATCGTCGAGCCGTCG
>CAZLDF010000565.1:0-3637 GCA_964558095.1 uncultured Isosphaeraceae bacterium
GTACTCGCCGATCGCCTGGCGCGTGAGCCCGCGTGCATCGAGTGTCAAGCTGTTCCGTCTGCGCCGCCCATGGCGATTGTGCGGCGTGGGCGCGGCGGGAAAGCGGCGCATTGTGGAAAACGTCCTTGCCGATAATCGCAGCCGATTGGACGATGCGTGTGAGGTCGCCGCCATGAAACACGCCAACGTCGCCGTCCTGAACGAACTCCATGAGTTGAACGAAGCCGTCGCCGAGCATCGGACTCGCGCGCGGCAGATGCAGAACCGCCTGGACGAGTTCGAGTCCATGCTCCAGTCGCTCGGCGTCGTGATCTGGCGGACCGACAAACAGCTTCGCCTGCGCGGCGCGCACGGCATGCTCGCAGCCGAACCGTACATCAACCGCCCCATCCACGAGCTCTATCGAGCGCTGTTCGACGTCCGCGATGAGGAACAGGATCCGCTGGCGGCCCACCGCGATGCGGTCCGCGGCCGGGGCGTGACGCTGTGCGTCAACGACTCCCGCGGCAGCTACGCCATGATCGTCGAACCCAAGCGCAACGCGCTCGGCGACATCGTCGGCACAGTCGGCATCTCGATCGAGCTGGGACGCTGCGCCGAGTTCCGCGAGTAAGGCGACGACGCAAGCGAGTTGCGACAGCCCCTTGAGCGCTTCAACGATCAGTGCTCAAGCGCCAACCGCTTCACCATCAAAAGGCACGGGTTCCGCTCGCCCCAAAGCGTCGGGAACTCTTCCAGCGGCTGAAACCCTACGCCCAGATAGAACTGCCGCGTGCGCGCATAGTTCGGATCATCGCGCGACTCGCTCAACGTCTTCACTTGCAGATACTCCACGCCCTGTGAAGCGAGCCAATCCTCGGCGGCTCGCACCATAGCCCGACCGACGCCGCTGCGATGGTGCTCCTTCAGCACGCCAAGCACGTACATCTCCGCCGCCTTCTCGAAGCGGCGCTTGATCGTCAGGAAGCCGACGACCTCGCTATGCATCGTCGCGAGAAACGTCGGCAGAACCCGCACGTTGTTGACGTACTCGACGATCGCCGATTCGATGCCGAACCAATCCGGCAAGGCGCGGAGAATGCGATCGGCGTGCTGTTGCTGTCCAAGAAACGGGCCATCGACATGAATCGCTCGTGGGTGGTTCACGATGCCAGGCGCCGGCGCAGACGCAAGCGGACATGCCGCATCATGGCTGCGTGATTGTCATCATTTGATCGACGCGATCGACGGCGACATCCTGCACGCCGCCGCCGGCCCAGTAAATGCGCAGCGAGTCGATCACGTCGTGCCCGCCCAAGCCGAACGTGACGGGCAGTTCGACTTGCGACAGGTAGCTTCGCGTGGGCATGACCTGGCGTCGCTGCGTCACCCCGCCGCTGGTCAGTTCGATCCGCGCGCCGATCGCGTCGCGATTGCACTTCGTGCCGACGAGCTTGATGCGAAGCCAGTGATGATCGAGGTTCTGATCGTTGCGAAGCAGCATCGGCTGACCGCCAGTCTGCGTCAGGAGCACATCGAGGTCGCCGTCGTTGTCAATGTCGGCGAAGGCGGCGCCGCGCCCGACGATGGGGCGCGTCAGGTCGCCGCTGCGCTCATCGGGGACGAGCGCGAAACATGACTTCGCGTCCATCCCGCAGTTCCAGAAGAGCTGCGCCGGCTGATGGTACGATTGGCTGGGCTGAACTTCGGTGATTTCCTCTTCGAGATGGCCGTTGGTCTGGAACATGTCCAGCCGTCCGTCGAGGTCGTAGTCGAAAAAGAACAGGCCGAACGAAAGCTTCAGCCGGCTGGGCGAACCAATGCCTTCGAGCCCGGCCATGTCGGCGAACTGCCACGCGTCGCGCTGCTGGACATAGAACGAGGTGCTCTCGTTGGCGAAGTTGCCGATGCCGACGGCGAGGCGGCCGTCGTTGCGGCAATCGCCGGCGTCGATGCCCATGGCCCCGGTGGCGTTGCCGGTCGAGTCGAACGCGACGCCGCTCGTCGCGCCGATTTCCGTGAACGTCCCGTCGCCGGCCCCCCCCCTGCCCCCATTGTTGCGAAACAGGAAGTTCTGCACCGTGTCGTTGGCGACGAGAATGTCGATGAAGCCGTCGCGATCGACGTCGTCGAACGTGACGGCCAGCGCCTTCCCCATCGGCTGTTTCGTCGCGGGATTCACCACGCGAACGCCGGCTTCGGCCGACACGTCGGCGAACGTGCCGTCGCCGTTGTTGCGATAAAGGTTCGAGTGCGCGCCTTTGTATTGCAGCGGCGGGCCGTAGGCGCGGTCGCGCCCGTTGAGCGTGAAGTTCAGGTTCATGTCGATCTCGCGCGACCACTGCACGTAATTGCAGACGAACAGATCGAGATCGCCGTCGTTGTCGTAATCGAAGAAGCCCGCGGATGTGCTCCAGTCGTCATCTTCGCCGGCGACGTTCGCGTGATCGGTCACATCGACGAAGCGCGCTTCGCCGCCTTCGCTGACGTTGCGGAACATTCGATTGCGACCGAGCGCCGAAATGAATACATCGACCCGGCCGTCGTTGTCGAAGTCGCCGCACGCGACGCCCATGCCGTAGAGGCTTTCGTCCAGCCCGGAGCCCGCGGTGACGTTCTCGAACTGCCCCGAGCCGTCGTTGCGATAAAGCGCCGCGGTCGTCGGCGGACCTTTATGCTGTGCGTGTTCCCAGTGCGTGGCGTTGACGAAGAGCAGGTCCTGATCGCCGTCGTTGTCGAAGTCGAAGAACGCGCAGCCGCCGCCCATGGTTTCGGGCAGGAGCTTCTCGCCGGTCGCGCCGCTGGTGTGGACGAAGTCGATGCCCGCGCCGCTGGCGACGTCGGTGAAGGAAACGCTGGGCATCGCCGCGGACTGCTGATCGAGCGCGGGGGGGGCCTCGATCGCGCCGCGCGCGATCACGGTCGCCTTCGATGGGCTTTCGCGCGAGAAATACAGAACGCCGCCGATGATCGCGCCGATCGCCACGACCGCGACCGCGGACCACTTCGTCGCCGTGCCGATGATCCGGTCATCTTCGGGCACGAGCTCTTCATGCGCGACGCCGGGCTGCTCGGTCGCCGGCGGCGGCTTCGTCGCGGTGTCAGTCATTGCGTGCAAACTCCGTCGTCGTGTGCTCCGGCAGGCCGAAGGCGCCGGGCCGTTGGAGGTCGTAGATCACGACGGCCTCGGCCGCGTGATTGGCGGCGGGATACTTGAGGCGCGCCTGCGCCACCGCGTGGTCGCGCGCGTTGTCGTCGGGCTTGTATTTGGCGTGCTCGGCGGCGTGGCGCGCCGCGCGCTCGTCGTCGCCCAGGTCCGCATAGACCTGCTGCAGGCCGTAGTGTGCTGCGAGGCTTTCGGGGTCGTATCCGAGCGCGCGTTCGAACATGTCGCGCGCTTCGTTCATGGAATTCGTGCGGCCGTCGCCTTGTTCGCGCAAGCCGCGCTGATACAGCGCGTTGCCCAGCGCGTTGAGCACGGTGTAGTCCTTCGCGAAATCGAAGTTCTTGCCTTCGGCCTGGGCGAACCCGCCGCGGATGATGTCGCGCATGTTCGCGATCGCGACGTCGTAGTCGCCGTTGCGCATGGCGACCTGCGCGCCGAACCAGAGCAGCGACCACTGATAGGCCGGCGGGTTCGCCTCGGCGGCGCGGGCGA
>CAZLDF010000566.1:0-3162 GCA_964558095.1 uncultured Isosphaeraceae bacterium
GGCTGCGGCAAGTCCAACGTCGTCGATTCGATCAAATGGGTGCTGGGCGAGCGCTCGGCCAAGAGCCTTCGCGGCGACGCGATGCTCGACGTCATCTTCGCCGGCTCGGCGGCCCGCAAGCCCGTCGGGCTCGCCGACGTCACCCTTACCTTCGACAACCCCGTCGTCCGCCCCGAAGCGCGACTGGCCGAGGAACGCCGCGCGCTTCGCATCGACAGCGAAACCGTCGATGTCACGCGGCGGCTGTATCGCGACGGCAAGAGCGACTACCTCATCAACGGCACGCGCTGCCGGCTTCGCGACATCAAAGAACTCTTCATGGACACCGGCATCGGCACACACGCCTACTCGATCATCGAGCAGGGCAAGGTCGATGCCATGCTCATGGCCAACCCGGTCGAGCGCCGCCACATCCTCGAAGAGGCCGCGGGCGTCGCGCGCTTTCGCGCGCGAAAGCTCGAAGCCGTCCGCAAGCTCGAACGGTCCGAAGTGAACTTGGTGCGCGTGCGCGAACAGCTTGAGAACACCGAGCGGCGGCTGCGCATCGTCAAGGGACAGGCCGCGAAGGCCCGGCGATTCCGCGAACTGGATTCGCGATTTCGCGACCTGCGCGTCGAACTCGCGCTCGATCAATACTTCGAGCTGCGCGAGCGCCTGGACGGCCTGACCAGTCGCATCGCCGACCTCGACCGTCAGCGTACCGCGCTCGCCGGCGAACTGACGCAACTGGAGGACGTCAAGCAGAACGCCGAGATCACGCGCGACGAGCTTCAGACGCAGCAGCGTGATCTTGAGCAGCGCCGCATCGAGCTCGTCGCCGCCCGCCGCCACGCCGAGCAGCGCCGCGAAATCACGCAGCGCAATCTCGCCGAGACGCGCGAGCACAATCAGGACGAGCGGAGCCGGCTGGACGAATTCGAGCGGCGCCTCGCGGAACTGGATGCGCAGCTTCAGGACGTGCAGACGCACATCGACGACGCGCAGGAGCGCGCCGCCGTCGCGGAGCAGCAGGTGTCGCGGCTGAATGACGCCCGCGCCCGCGCCCAGGAGGCGGTGTTCGCGGCGCGGGATGAAGCCGAGCAGGCGCGCCAGCGTCACACCGCCGCCGACCACCGCCAGTTGCAGCAGCGCGCCAATCTCGCCTCGACCGATGAGCGCCTGGCCTCGATCGAAGAGCAGCTTTCGCGCTTTCACGCGCGTGACGCTCAGCTCGTCGCCGAGCGAGATGCAGCCGTCGCGGCCCGCCGCGAGAGCCAGTCGATGCAGGAATCGGCGCAGCAGCAGGTTGAAGAGCTTGAGTCGCGGCTGCGATTTCACGACGAGCACGCGGCGAACCTGGGCGACCAGCAGGCGAAGCTGACCGAGCGCGTCAGCGAAGCGCGGCACGAGCGGGCGGCGCTGGAATCGCGCCGCCACCTCCTGCACGAAATGCATCAAGCGCGCGAGGGGCTCACGGACGCCGTCAAGGCCGTGCTCGACCAGCCCGATGCGCATCCGGCGGTGCGCGGCCTGCTCGCCGACGCCATCGACACCGATCGCCGCCACGCACAGATCGTCGAAGCGGCGCTGGGCGAGAATCTCCAGCTTCTGCTCGTCGATTCCCTCGCCGAGGTTCGCGCCATGCGGGCCGCACGCGAGCACCAGACCGGCCGGCTTTCGCTGCTGCCCGTCGGCGAAGCGGATGCAACGCGCGTTTCCCAATCGCCGCCGCCCGCGGTTGATGACACGTGGATCGCGCCGATCCTGGCGTTTGTGCGCATTCAGCCGCACGCGCAGGCATGCGTTCAGCGGCTGCTGGAGCGCACGGTGCTGGTGAGCGATCTCGATGCGGCGCTGCGACTGGCGTCGGGCCCGCTGGCGGGCTGGCGCTTCATCACGCGCTCGTGCGAAATCGTCGAACCGGACGGCCGGATCACGCTTGGCCAGAGCGCCGCAGCATCAGTCGCCGACGGCTGGCTCAGCCGCCGCATCGAACTCACCGAGCTTGAAAACCAGATCGCCGCGATCGACACGCGCATTCAGTCGCATCGCGAGCAGCTCGATCGACTCGTTCAGCAATCCGAGCAGCAGCGCCAGCAGCAGCAGCAGATCAACGAAACGCTGCTGGCGGCGCGGCATCAGATGGTCGAAGCCCAGTATCACGCCCAGCGCCTTACCACCGACATCGAGCGCATCGAGCGCGATCACCGCAACGTCGCGGGCGAAATCGCCGAATTCGAACGGCACATCGACCGGCTTCGCGGCGAGCGAACCGAGCTTGCGTTGCAGATCGAAGGGATCGCGGCCGAGGTCGTCGACTTCGAGCACGCCGCCGACGCCGCGGCCCGCCGGCTGCGCGACGTGCAGCAGTCGGCCGAAGCGATGCACGATCAACTCGCCTCGGCGCGCGTCGAGCTCGGCCAGTATCGCGAACAGCTCGAAGCGGCCCGTCGCGAGAAGCGCCACGTCGAAATCGCGCACGAGGAAACCAATCGCCAGCAGGAGATCGCCCGCCAGCAATTGACGCGGCGATTGTCGCAGATCGAACAGTACGAGGCGACGATCGAATCCGCCGAGGCTGAGATGCGCAGCGCCGACGCGACGATCGCCAGCGTCCAATCCCAGGCGGAATCGCTCGCCGATCGCCTGGCCGACGCGGATCGCGACCTGGCGGCCGCGGCGGAGCGGCTTGGCCACGCGCGGCAACTCGCCAACCAGCTCGACCGCGACTATCACGCGGTCGAAATCAGTCGCCGCGAAGTCGAGGTCAAGCGCGAGAACATCGAGGAGCGAACGCTCGCCGACCTCGAACTCGAATTGACGCAAGCGTTCATTCCCTATCGTTCGCGCCGCGAAGAGCCCGACTTCTCGCCGATCGATCGCGACAACGTGCAGGCCGAAGTCGATGCGCTGCGCGAGGAAATTCGCAAGCTTGGCAACGTCAATCTCGACGCCATCGAAGAGGAGACGACGCTCGAAGAGCGCAACGTCGATCTGATCAAACAGGTCGAGGACATCGACAACGCCTGCACGCAAGTGCGCACGCTGATCGACGAGCTCGACACGAAGAGCGAGCAGCGATTCAAGGAGACGTTCGAGTCGATCCGCGAGAACTTCGCCGGCGCGCAGGGCATGTTCCGCCGTCTGTTCGGCGGGGGTAGCGCCGACATGATGCTCGTGCCC
>CAZLDF010000567.1:0-8641 GCA_964558095.1 uncultured Isosphaeraceae bacterium
CGTCTTCGATGAGATCGAAAAGCTCGACGAAGGCGACCCCGTGCTCCTTTCCTTCGACTTCGATCCCGCCAGCGAAGGCGAACTCGGCCCCATGGCGACCGCGTTCGTGCGCCACTGCTGCGAGAAGAAGCTGAAGATGTATTTCATGGCGTTGTGGCCCGTCGGGCCGCAGATGGTGGACGACACCATCAAGGACGTCATCAAGGCCGACTTCCCCAACCTTCGCTACGGCGAAGACTTCGTCAACCTCGGCTACAAATCAGGCAACGAGGGCGTCATCAAGGTCATCGTCACCGATCTGCGCCAGCTCTACACCACCGACACCAAGGGCACCAGTCTCGACAACATCCCCATGATGAACTCGCCGCGCATCCGCTCGGTGCAGGACTTCGAGCTCGTCATCAACGTCAGCGCGGGCTACGCGGGCACGAAGGAATGGGTGCAGTACGCCTCGACGGCCTTCCCCGACGAAATCACACTCGTCGCCGGCTGCACCGGCGTGCAGGCGCCGCTGCTCTATCCCTACATCCCGCAGCAGCTTCCCGGCCTGCTCGGCGCGATCAAGGGCGCTGCCGAATACGAGAAGCTGGTCCTCGACAAGTACGGCGAGAACATTCCCCTGCTCGACGCCGAGGGACAGATCGTTCGCGATGACGACGGCAAGCCCGTGATCCCCGGCAAGTATCTCGAAGGCATCCGCCGCATGGGGCCGCAGCTCATCGCCCACCTGCTCATGATCCTGCTCATCATCGCCGGCAACACCATCTTCTTCATCGAGCGCAAGCGGGAGGCCAGGCCATGAAGCGCGAAACGATCCTGTGGCTGACGCTGTTCATCGTCGGCGCCGTCCTGCTGGTGGGGCGCATGCTCATCACCGGCGAGGTGCCGGGGCAGGCGTTCGTGTCGCAGAAGGACAAGCGGTTCGTGAACGTCGCAGAGCCTGCCGGGGGGGCGGCGGGGGGGGCGGCTGCCCCGAAGTGGGTCGATTACGACGCGCCGGCGATCCTCGACTACGACGCCGCCGACGTCGCCTTCGAAAGCATCCCGCCGGCCGAGCGCATTTCGTGGACGGAATATGGCGGCGCTTCGCAGCGCGAATTTCAGCAGGCGGTGAACGAAGACGCGAACCAGAGCGAGTTCGCCTTCAGTCTGCCGCGCACGCTCGGCATCTGGATTTCCGCGTTCTTCACGCTCGCCATCTTCTCGTTTCTCTACAAGGACAATCCGTTCTACAAGATCGCCGAAGCGAGCGTCGTCGGCATCTCCGCAGCCTATTGGATGGTCGTCGGCTTCTGGGATGTCATCGTGCCGAACCTCATCGGCAAGCTCTCGCCGGCGATCGTCAAGGCGTGGGCGCTGCCGGGCCTTTCCGGCAAGGACCTTGAAGCCAACTACTGGTACCTCCTCCCGCTGCTGCTGGGCATCATGCTGCTCATGCGCTTGTCGCCCAAGGGCGCATGGATCAGCCGCTGGCCCCTGGCGTTCATCATCGGCACCACCGCGGGCATCCGCCTGGTCGGCTTCATCCAGGCCGACTTCCTCAGCCAAATCCGCGCCTCGATCGTGCCCCTTGTGGTCGTCGAGAACGGCGTGTTCAGCCTGTTCGATTCGCTGAGCAACCTCATCCTCGTCATCGGTGTGCTCGCGTGCCTCGTCTATTTCTTCTTCTCCTTCGAGCACAAGGGCATCGTCGGCGGCTCGGCGCGCCTGGGCATCTGGTTCCTCATGATCACCTTCGGCGCCGCCTTCGGCTACACCGTCATGGGACGCATCGCACTGCTCGCCATCCGCATCGAATTCCTCTTCGACGATTGGCTCTGGCTCATCGACCCCACCGACAAGCGCCTCGACGAAGCCGTCGCGCTCATCCTCCTGCCGGCCCTCGCGTGCATGGGCATGGGCTGAGGCCGCAGACTTCTGTGACCTCTTGAGAGGTCAGAGATCAGAGGTCAGAGATCAGAGGTCAGAGGTCCGAGATCAGAAGTCGGCGCGCACGCGAGGACCGATGCCTCTTCACTGACCTCTGACATCTGACCTCTGACTTCTTCCCCCCCCTTCAAAACGGCCGGAACCACACCGGCTGCGGATGACCGGTGGGCGCGATAGGCGTATCGAGTCGCTGCACATCGACGAGTCGCCAGTGGTACACGCCGTCGATGGGCCCTTCGCACGCCGCGATGACCGCCGTGCCGACGAGCACGCCTGCGGGCAAGGGAGGGCAGGTGACAGGAGACAGGGGACAAGCATCGGGTGTGCAAGGAGTTCCGCTCGTTGTCGCCTGTCTCCTGTGCCCTGTCCCCTTACCTTTGGCCGCGTATATGTAAAACCGCTCCCCAATGATCCGCGTCGGCCGGCTGCGGTACTCGATCGTCCCCCGCCGTCGCGAGGGCAAGCTTCTCCCCACGCAGAATGAGTTCCGCATAGGGCTGGCGAATGGACAGGGCTCGCATGGGGGGGCGCATGTATCATCATGGATCGACCACGCCGAGGGGTGGCTTGACCTCGCAATGGCGGGTGCCGCTGAGGCGACACGATTGATACGATCGACCGCTGCACGCCCAACCTGATCCTACTTGCTAAGCAAGGGCCCAACCCATGGCAAGCATTCGCAATCCAACTCTCACTCTCCTTGAAAAACGCCCAGACGGGTCGGCAACACTTCGCATCACCTTTACGATCCGCCAGAATTCGATCGAGCGCGATTTCGCTCCGAATCTGTCCTGGGACATCCAAATCTTGTTTTACGGCGTTGATGGCGATGGAGATCACCTGATCAATCGACTCTGGGGGATGTCGCGCACGAACCCCAGTGCGTTGCAGGACATCCCCCAACAGAAGGACTTTCCTTTTGCGCCCGGTCTACTCGATGAAGACCCCTGGTGGGGGTTGGGTGACACAATGGACGAGATTCGCGCGCGAATCACAATTTACCCGGTGCTGGCCAGCGTATCCGGCGATGGCAAGTTCACAAACATGATTAGAGAGTTTCTGTGACCGCCTTTGCATAGATGGAGAACGCCGCTCCCCGATGATCCGCGTCGGCCGACTGCGTCGGGGGGATGCTCGATCGTCCCCCGCCGTCGCGAGGGCAGGCTTCTCCCCATCGCTGCTGCCCCGCTGCCCGACCCGCCGATAAACGGCTTTATGGCAGACAAACCCCGCCCCCTCACCATCTACTGCATGCCTCGCGACGACTGGGGCGCCCTCTTCTGGCTCAATGGCTTCGCCTCCTCCCTCGCCAGCCGCCACGAAGCCGTCGGCGTGCAGCGCGAAGCCGCCGACAACATCGCCGCGCTCGCCAAGGCGTTCGATGAGGCGTACTTCACCGCGAAAAGCCCGGCGTCCAACACCAAGCGGAACATCGAGCTCAAGACCCTCGCCCGCAATGCAGCAGTCCTCGCAGTGCGGCAGGTGATCGAAACGATCAAGTCCAACCCGCAGGTGACAGCGGGCCAGATCATCGACCTCGGCCTCGACTCACCCAACACCGTCGCCAAGCAGCGCAAGCGCTACCAGGACCGCGTCCGCCGACTGCACGGCACGACCTAGCATGGCCCGCTTACGCGGCTGGAGTGATCCGGACTCAGGCGAGACCAGCAAACTCCTACCCGAAGCCAAAGCGGCGTGCCCAGCCACAGACCGACCCAATCAGTCCTATACTGTTTCAAGCACATCGACGGAGGCGACGTGATAGCGCGAGTGGAGTCCCAACTTAGTCCTGATGCCGACCTGCTTGGTGTGGGCATCTACACGCCAGCAGAGGCCGCACATTACGCGCGGGTCACGACGGAAATGATCAGCCGGTGGGTCTATGGGTCCAAGAAGCGGGGCGCGGCGGTTGTGCAGTCTCAGATCTATGACGACCCGGATCGCACCGTGACGTTCTTGGACTTCATTCAATGCATCGCGGTCCGGCAACTGAGAAAGCAGAAGCCGCCGCCGTCCCTGCAGCTCATCCGAACGGCGTACAAGGAAGCCGTGTCGCGATACGCGGTCAGCTATCCGTTCGCCATGAAACATCAGAGCTGTTATGACGGCAAAGCTATCTGGATCAAGCTGCCGTGGAAGGACGAAGACGAGGACAACGAAGACGAGATGCTTTACACAAAGGTCACGGGGAAGCAAAGAGGCCAAGGAATGATGGCCAACGTGGCCCAGATGTACATTGACAGAATTCGGTTCGATGACACCACATGCATGGCCCAGGAGTTTACCCTCTACCACGATGAGATCGGAAAGGTCGTGATGGACCCGAAGCGCCGCTTCGGCGAACCATTGTTGCCCTCCGGTTTCTCCTTGGCGACAGTGCTTGACGCCTATCGGCCTCGCAAGGACGCGAGGGGCGTGGCGGAATCCTTTGAGATTCCAATGGAGGAAGTCACTCTCGCCCTGCGCTGCGAAGACCACTTGGACGTGTGGGCCACTGCCGCGTGACGCTGAACATAATGCTCGACGAGAACGTCCCCGTTAAGGTAGTGAAGGCCTTGCAGGCTGTCATTCCGATATGGCACCATGACCATCGTATTGAATACATCCCGGTGTATACGAACAAAATGTCGGTACCAGACTCGGTTTGGCTGCCACGGCTCGCATCCGAGGGATGGGTCCTGTTGACCGCCGATCGCGGCAAGTCAAATAAGGGCAAGAAACTGCCTCATTTGTGTCGGCAGCACTCTCTCACACATGTCTTGGTGGGACCGAGCATTCATGACCTGACCGAGATTCCAAAGCTGTGCGCCATTCTTGCCGTGTGGCCCGAGTTGCTGGAAGCTGCTAGCGCTGAGGCCGGCGCCCGATTTCGCTTGACGCGGCAGGCCGAGCGAATCATCCTCGATCGTGTGCCTGCTGACTAGGCAGGACCTCCATGCCGGTGGCCCACACATTCGGCAATGAGTGACGATCACGGGTGGCATGGATCAGCCGCCCCCCCAATGGCTGACCCGTAGACTTCGAGTCGTCAACGCCCGTGAGTGGGTCGGCAGGGGGCCTGAACGGTCATCCGTCGTCCGCTTGCGGCGCTACGTTGCCCTCTACGGATGCTCCGTTGCCCTCAACGGATGACTCGTTGCCCTCAACGCCGGCTGGCCCACACGTTCGGCAGTGCGTGACGATCGCGGTGGGGCGGTGTCGGGGGGGCGCCGGGGGGCGGCGAGGACGATGGCGTGGCTCGGCCGGCTGGGCTTGCTTGTCCACCCGCGGCGAGCCGCGTGGCCGCTCCGCGAGCCGCGTGGCCGCTCCGCGAACCGCGTAGCCGCGCCGCGAACCGCGGAGTCAGTCCGCGAACCGCGGAGTCGCTCCGCGAACCGCGTGGTCGCTCCGCGAACCGTGTAGCCGCTCCGCGAACCGCGTGGTCGCTCCGCGAACCGCGGAGTTGCTCCGCGAACCGCGTAGCCGCTCCGCGAGCCGCGGAGTCTCTCCGCGAACCGCAGGCAGCACATATGGGACGCGCTGCACGCCTGCGACGCCGGAAATGATCGAAAATCCATGATCAAGTTCATCCGCCCGTGAAGCCCCCCCCAGCACGCGCCGATCACTTCACGTCGCGTGAGACCGCTGCGAGGACGCAGCGGCTCGCTGGCCTTTGACTCCTGACCTCTGACCTCTGACCTCTGACTTCTGACCTCTGACTTCTCTCTCACAGAAAGGAATCTCACCATGCCCGTTCCGCCATTCATTCCGCCACGCGACGAGCAGTTGCTGGTGTGGTCCGCGAACTTTTCGGCATTGATCACCGCGACGCCGACGACGTATGGCTTGAACGCATTGCAGGCTACGGAATACGCCAACCTGCACTCCCTGTTCGCCAGTGCGATGACGCTGGTGAGCAATCCCGCGACCAACTCCGCGTCCGCAATCCAGGCCAAGAACACCGCCAAGCAGAATCTGCTGTACGGTTCAGGGGGGGGCCGGGAGCTGGTGGACATCGTGCAGGCGTTCCCCAACACCACCAATGAGATGCGCGCGGAGCTGAACATCAAGATCAAGGCTGAGCCGACGCCCATTCCGCCGCCGGAATTCGCGCCGGACTTGTCGATCGTGCAGACGATCGGCCGCAGCGTGAAGATTCGGCTGCGCGATGCGGAGAACCCCGACAGCCGGGCCAAGCCGGTCGGCGTCAAGGGCGCGACGGTGCTGACGTTCGTGGGCGATGAGTCGCCGACCGACCCGCTGGGCTGGGCGTTCTGCATGACCGCGACGCGCAACGTGTTCGATGTGGATTTCCCCGGCTCGGTGCCGATCGGCTCGAAAGTGTGGGTGACGGCGATGTGGTTCAACGGGCGCGGCGAAGCGAGCCCGGCCGCGGCGCCGGCGTGGACCTGCCTCGCGGACGGCCTGGGACAGGCGCTGGCGGCTTGATCCGCTGCGCGGGAAAGCAATTCACTGCAGAGGCGCGGAGGAATCTGCGCCTCTGCATTTCAGAGATCGATCAGCATGAGCAGCCTTGCACTACACCGCGACATTTCGCAAGCGATCGCGCTGCCACCGCCGCGCGGCGGGGCGATCAACATTCGCATTGCAGTGCTCGACGATGTCAAGTTCATCGACGCCCTGCAGAAGAAGCACTCGAACATGGTCGGCTTCCTGCACCTGCCCGCGCTGGAGGCGAAGATCAAGGCCGGCCAGGTGTTGATCGCGGAAGAGGCGGAATCACCACGGAGACACGGAGGCACGGAGGCGGATTTGCAAAGCAATGCTCCGAACCATGCATCAAGCTCTGTGTCTCCGTGTCTCCGTGGTTCAACATCCCTCGGCTATTGCATTTTCCAGGACAAGTATGACAAGCACGATGACTGCGGCATCTTCTATCAGGTGAACATCGTGCCGGGCAAGCAACGCGGCTTGATCGGCGCAGCGCTGGTGAAGGCGCAACTGGAGCGCGCCGCCTATGGCTGCAAGCTGGCGTGTTGCTGGTGCGCGCAGGATTTGGAAGCGAATTATTTCTGGGAGTCGCTGGGCTTCGTGCCGCTTGCGTTCCGCACCGGCTCGCGCCGCGTGCGCGGCAAGGATGGCCAAGTCGGCCCGCGCATCCACATCTTCTGGCAACGCCGGGTAAGAGATGAAAGGAACACAGGCGAGACGCCTGTGCCACTGGGGGGGGTGACGCCGTACTGGTTTCCGAGCGAGACGCAGGGCGGAGCGTTGAGGGAGAACCGGATCGTGCTGCCGATTCCGCCGGGCACGCATTGGAGCGATGCGAAGCCCGCGGTGCTTCCCGGCATGGAGAACGTGAACCAGTTGCCTGCATCCGAGAGCGAGCAGAAGCCTCGCCCCCCCTCCGCCAGCCCCCCCAACCGGACGAAGAAGACACAACCGCCGATTCTCAAGCCGGCGAAGCGCAAGGTGGGTGTGTGGTTCACGCCGCCGAAACCTACGCCCGAGGAGATCGCCATCGCGAAGAAGGCAGCGAAGAACAAGGGCCCGAAGCAGCCCCGGATCAAGTTCAGGAACGATCCGAAGCACATCGCCGCGGCGCGCGAGCTGCGTGATCGGTACCTAGAGCAGTTCAATTCGGGCGCTTTGTTGCCGAGCACTGCGGCGAAGTATGACGTTGCGAGGCAGCTCGAAGCAGCGCCGACGAAGCTGGGCGCTCATGCGCAGTCGCCGCTGCTGAAAGCAGCCTGATTCACGTCAGGCCACGCTCGAAAGAGAAGCCAGCGAACGCCGGCGACTTCGTCGTCAACGCAGTGCGCTTCGGCTACACCAAGCTCGGACAGGTCAAGCACGTCTGGCAGGAAGCGGCCGGCGAAGTCGATACCGGCACGTCGCCCGTCGTTGAATACGAATACGACACGCAGTGGGACTCCGGCGGCAACCGCAATCGACTCTCGAGCATGACTTATCCAGACGGGACCGTGCTCGAGTATCTCTACGACGGCGACGTGAACGATCGAGTCAGCCGCGTGTCGAAGATGCAGATCGCGGGCGAGTCCGTGCCCGTCGCGGAGTACGAGTATCTCGCGACCGATCTGTCGGCGAAGACGCTGCTGTCCATGCCGGGCGTGCAGCTTGATGTGCAGTTCGCGGCGGACGGAAGTTCTGCGGCGGGGGTCTATGAAGGGCTCGACCGTTTCGGGCGGCTGACGGACCACCTCTGGGTCAACGACGACTTCACGACCGGCTCGGATGGCCATGCCAACAAGCCCGCGCTGGTCCACTTCGCATACTGGTATGACGACGTCGGCAACCGCACGCTGCGCTACGACGAGAACACGACCACCAACTGGTCATCCAGGCACGAGGAGTTCTCCTACGACGGCCTCGATCGCATTCTGACGTCGTGGCGGGGCATGCGCACGGCGGGCACGCCCAACGACGGCGTGACGAGCAATTTCCAGTTCGCGCCGATGAGCGAGCAGTGGACGCTCGACATGCTGGGCAACTGGGCGGGCATCGAGCGCGATGCGCAGAGCAACGGCACGTTCGACACCAGCGAATCGCGCGAGCACAACGAAGTCAACGAGCTTGTCAGCCAGGAGATCAATGAGGGTGGCACGCTCTCGCTGACGTATGACGACGTCGGCAACATCAAGGAACGCGAACTGCCGGTGGGGGAGGAGGTCGCGAAGTTCAAGTACACGCACGATGCGTGGAACCGGCTGGTCAAGATCGTCTATTACTATCCCTTCTCGAATTACGACCG
>CAZLDF010000568.1:0-3874 GCA_964558095.1 uncultured Isosphaeraceae bacterium
GGGGCGCTGGCGTTCCCGCTTTTGATATTTTGATGTTTTGACCTTTTGACATTTCGCTAACTCGCTTTGCTCCGTTTGATCTGCGCGTTGCGCCGCGCCAGCAGATAAGACAGCACCGGGCCGACCGATTCGTGCGAATTCAGCCGCAGGTAGTCGAAGCCGAATCCGCGGGCGTATCGCGAGACGGCGTCGATGTGCGCTTCGAGCGAATCGAGATAGGCGCGGCGGAGCGCTCGCGGATCGATGCGCACGCGGCCCTCGGCTTCCAGCCCCTCGAACGGCGCCGGCTGCGCGAATTCGAACGCCATCTCCTGCTTGTCAAGCGTGTGCAGCAGGATCACGTCGTGGCGCTTGTGACGAAAGCGCGCCAGCGCGCCGCGGATCGTGTTGGCGTCCTCGAAGAGGTCGGAAATGATGATGAACAGCGCGCGGTTGGTGACCTTGCTCAAGACCTGCTCGGTGACGCGGCCAAGGTCCGTCCGCTTGTCCACCGGCTCGCCGCTGAGAATGTTCACGATCGTGCGCCACTGGCCGCGGGCGCTCGATCGTTTGAGCATCATCTGGATTTCGTCGGCGAAGACGCACAGCCCGACACGGTCCTGCTGGTGCAGACAGAGATAGGAAATGGCGACGGCGAGCGCGGTGGCGTGGTCGTACTTGGTCCAGACGTTCTTTGCCTTGCTCGCCTTGGTGCCGCCCCATTCCTTCTTGACTTCCAGCGACCCGTAGGCCATCGACGCCGATGCATCCACCATCAGCATTACGTCGAGGTTCGTTTCCTGCTGATACTGCTTGATGTAGAGCTTGTCCGAGCGGCCGAAGACCTTCCAGTCGAGGTGTTTGGGATCGTCGCCGGCGACGTACTGTCGATGCTCGGCGAACTCGACGGCCATGCCCTGATAGGGCGAGCGGTGCATGCCGCTCATCACGCCTTCGACGATCATTTTGGCGCGCAGCTCGAACGGCGCAAGCTGCGCCAGCGTTTCGGGGGCGAGGTAGTTTTCGGCGCGGGCTGTGCGGGGAGATTCGGGCATGATGCGTCAGCGCTGCGCCGCCTCCTTGCTCACTGCCCCCCACGACTGATCAAACGCGGCTCGCTGAATTGCGGAATCGAAAGAGCATGTCACCCTCATAGAAAACTCTTCAGCATTGACCGCGGGCAAGATGAGCCGGAGCAGCGTGTTGAAATAGCCCGTGGTCAGACCTCTGGTCCCGACGAACGAGATTTCGATCGTCGGCACCCCTGTTTCGAGGTCCTGGCGAATCCGCTCACCGAACAAACGCGCACTGCCAATGATTGGACCGTCCGGATCAAGGTAGTCCTTGGCGAAATATCTGGAGTTGGTTTCACAGTGCATCAGTCAGATTCCGCTGCGCCATGAAATCACCGCAGCACCGCGTCCATTTGTTTCGCCGTGCGCGCATCGCTCGCATCGACCGCCGTGGACTTCAGCAGGTGCTTGACGATGTCGTCGGTCGAGATGCCGTCGGCCTCGGCGTTGAAGTTGGTGATGATGCGGTGGCGCATCACCGGCAACGCGACTTCCCGCACGTGCTCGGGCATGACGTGCGACGATCCGCTCAGGATCGCCTTCGCCTTCGCCGCGATAATCAGCGCCTGGCTGGCGCGCGGCCCCGCGCCCCACGACAGGTACTCGCGCACGATCGCCGGCTTTTCCGTTTCCTCGCGCACGCGAGTGCTGCGCGTCAGCCGCAGCGCGTAGCGCACGACATGGTCCGCCACCGGCACCTGCCGCACGAGGTGTTGAATGCGCAGCACGTCGTCGCCGGTCAACACGGGGGATATTTGCTCCTCCGCAACCGAGGTCGTTTGCTGCACGATTTGCAGCTCCTGCTCTTCGGTGGGGTAGGTGATCTTGATGTTGAACATGAAGCGGTCGAGCTGCGCTTCGGGAAGGGGATAGGTGCCTTCCTGCTCGATGGGGTTCTGCGTGGCGAGGACAAAGAACGGCTCGGGCAGCTTGTGCCGCACGCCCCCGGCCGTCACCTGCCGCTCCTGCATCGCCTCGAGCAAGGCCGCCTGCGTCTTGGGCGGCGTGCGGTTGATCTCGTCGGCGAGAATGACGTTCGAGAAGATCGGACCCTTGACGAAGCGCAGCTCGCGCGCGCCGGTCGATTTGTCCTCTTCGATCACTTCCGTGCCCGTCATGTCGCTGGGCATCAGATCGGGCGTGAACTGGATGCGCGAGAAGCCGAGGCTCAGCGTTCGGGCGAGGGTTGAAATCAGCAGCGTCTTGGCGAGGCCCGGCACGCCGACGACCAATGCGTGCCCGCCGCAGAACAGCGTCACGAGCATCTGATCGACGATGTCGTCCTGGCCGACGATCACTTTGTGCACCTCGTCGCTGATGCGGCGGTATGCCTCGGTCACTTCGCGAGCCGCGGTTTCGGGGTCGGTCGTCTCTTGGATATGCTTGGATGCCAGGGGATCTGCCATGTCAAACTCTAGCCTTGTCGTAAGAGGGTGATCGCGATCGGCGGGTGGAAGCTTCTGAGATCGGCTCAAGGTCGCCGTTCGCGTTCGCCGCAGCCAAGGTATTAACGCCCAAGAGACCCGCCCGTTGCCCGAACTGCCGGAAATCGAACACCTCCGATCGACGCTGAGGCCCGCGCTGCTCGGCCGGACCGTCACCTCGGTGAAGGTTCTGCGCCACGACGTTATTCGTGAGCCCGCTACCGAGGCGACAGACGACCGCGGCGGCACCCCATCAGGCCGGTCGCTGCTGGCCAGCCAGCGGATCGTCGGCCTCGAGCGCCGCGGCAAGCAGCTCGCGATCGTCGGCGACGCGGGTACCGCGATCTGCATCCACCTGGGCATGTCCGGGCGGCTGCTCGTCCGGCCCCAGCCGCTGCCAGTTGATTGCGTTCCGCCCCACACCCACTGCATCTGGCGGCTGCGGGACTCCCACCGGCGGTCCGCGCTGCTTTTCGTCGATCCGCGGCGGTTCGGAGGCATCTGGAGCTTTCCCAGCCTCGCGTCGCTCTTCGAGCAGCGCTGGAGGCGCCTCGGCCCCGATGCCGCCTCGATCAGCGCCGCACAGCTTCGATCGGCCCTGCGGCAGGTCCAGCGGCCAGTGAAGGCTGTGCTTCTTGACCAGAGCAAGCTCGCGGGCCTTGGCAACATCTACGTCGATGAGTCTCTGTTTCGAGCCGCGATTCACCCTCGGCGAAGCGCCGACTCGCTATCCGACGCTGAACTGCGGCGCCTCGCACGATCCATCCGCCTGGTGCTCCTCCAGGCCATCCAGGCGGGCGGCTCCACGATCCGCGACTACGTGGACGGCAACGGCCGCGCTGGAGCGGCCCAGGCCCGCCACTGCGTCTATGGCCGCGGTGGCTTGCCGTGCCTCGCGTGCGGTCAGGCGCTTGCAGCCGATCGAATCCTCCAGCGGACGACTGTCTTTTGTGAGCATTGTCAGCCCACTGGTGAAGAGATGATGGTGAAGAAAGCTTCACTCTCTCTTCGTTAAGAGCGCTGCCGGATTGTGGACAGCACCGGTGCTCGCCTTGTAAATCGCTCTCTTGCAAGGACTTGCGGGCGAACTCGGAAAGGAGAACCTGTCAGATGCGATCCGGTTTGGCAGCGGTGGGCCAATGCGCCTGCCGGATCAAGCACCCTGCGCTGCAGGGGAACCAGTTGGGCTTCCTGTGCAAGCCCGGAATTCGGCCTGGTGGCGCGCGCGTCGCAGGCCGGTTATCCACAACGAAGCAGACAGAGCCGGTATGCCTGTTTCTCGACCGCGCGCCTGCGGCACGAATGCCCCTCAGCAGCTCGCCGCGGGCTTCTCCAGAGGTTATCCACATTATTTCCCGCGTGGCGGAGCGCCGGCGAGCAAGTCCGTTACGTTGCTCG
>CAZLDF010000569.1:0-4735 GCA_964558095.1 uncultured Isosphaeraceae bacterium
GGCGGCCTGGTCGCGGCGCTTATTGCGGTCCGAAACTCTAGGGCACCGCTCGCCCTCGCGGGACTCGTGCTTGTGCTCGGGCTGATCATGGGCGTCATGCAGATGAATGCCGAGCCCCCGGCCGAGAAGCCCGTGGTGCGCCCCGATGACGTGACGTTGACGCAGGCCACGATGTACTCCGAGCAACCCGCCATCGCAACGTGGCTCAATCCCTTCATCGGCGCGGTCGGCGTCCTGATCGGCGCGCGATTGCTCAGACGCGGCGGTTCGACCTCCGCCTCGAAGCTCGCCGACGGAGCCGTGGGTCGCGTCGTCGGACTTTGAAACCGATCGAAACGATCGACCCGCGGCTGTTCATCCGCGGCTACGATCGTTTCATGGCGCCGCGAATACCCAGGCGATGCTCATTTCTCTGCTATCCTCCGTGTTCCTCAGTGTCCTCCGTGGTGAACGGCTTCTCCTCGCGCAATGGTCGTCGGCGAATTCTCTCAGGACGCAGACCTCGTCATTATCGGCGGCGGGCCGGCGGGGTATTCCTGCGCGTTCCGTGCCGCTGAACTCGGTCAGCACGCAGTCCTGATCGACTCGCGCGATCAACTGGGCGGCGTGTGCCTGCACGCCGGCTGCATCCCATCCAAGACGCTCCTGCACGTGACCAACACGATCGACGTGGCGCGCGATGCACATCAGTTCGGCGTACGGTTCGATCCGCCACAGGTGGACGTCCTCGCCATGCGCCAATGGGTGCAGGCGACGATCGACAAACTCGCCCGAGGCCTGGCGGCAAGGGCGAAGTCCCTTGGCGTGGAGCGCATCACCGGCGAGGCGACGTTTGACGATTCACGCAACCTCCGCGTCAGCGGCGGCGGGATCCACCGGCTGCACTTTCGCCGCGCCGTCATCGCCACCGGCGCCAGGCCGCTCGCGCATCCAACGTTGCCCTTCGATGAAGTCCGCGTGCTGACGCCCGGCCGCTCGATGCAGATTGAGCGCGTGCCGCGGACGATGCTCGTCGTCGGGTGCGAATACGAAGCGATCGAAATCGCCAACATCCACGCGGCGCTGGGCAGCCAGGTCACGCTCATCACCGAGCGCCCGGCGCTGCTGCCCAACGCGGATGCCGACCTCGTCCGACCACTCCATCGGCAATTGAGCGCCCGCTTGCACGCGATCGGCCTCGACGTGCGAATTGCGAGCGCCGCGATCGGTGAATCCAGCGTCAGGATCGAATTCGACGGCGCCGAAGCGCCGCAGCCCGGCGAGTTCGAGCAGGTCGTCATCGCGACCGGCCATCGCGCCAATCTCGACGAACTGAATATCCACGCGACCGGCGTTCTATGCGACGAATGCGGCTTCATTCGCGTGGACCAGCATCTGCGCACGAGCGACGGGCGCATGCACGCGATCGGCGACGTGACGGGCGCGCCGCTGCTTGCCGACGCCGCGATCCATCAGGGCCGCGTGTGCGCCGAGGTCATCGCGGGCTGGAACACCGAGTACGATCCGCGCGCCACGCCGTTCGTCGCGTTCACGAACCCGCAGATCGCGTGGTGCGGCCTGACGGAGCGGGAAGCTCGCCAGCAGGGCGCCTGCGCCGTCAAGAAGATCCCATGGGGCGCTTCCGGCCGCGCGGTTGCGATGGGCCAGAGCGATGGGCTGACGAAGATCATCTACGACCCGGACACGCAGCTTGTGCTTGGCGCCGGCATCGTCGGCGCCGGCGCGGCCGAGATGATCGGCGAAGCGGTGCTTGCGATCGAGATGGGCGCGGTCCTTACCGACATCGCGTCGTCCATGCATCCCCATCCGACCATCAGCGAACTGATCGCCGAGGCCGCGCAGCAGGCCGAGCACGAGGCGAACGGCGCCAAACGGAAGTCGTGAACTCGCAATCTGAAAAAGTCGCGCGTCCGACGGACTTCACCCCGGCCCGCTCCCAAGGGGAGAGGCAGAGTAAACCGTCGCGCGCCTGGCCGCTGCTCGGCATCGCGATCATCGTCATCGCCACGTTGATCACCTACATCCCCGCGATCCAGGGCGGCTTCATCTGGGACGACGATCAATACATCACCGCCAATCGCTTCGTTCGCAACGAGAATCTGCCGCCGATGGAGGGGCTTCGGCGCGTGTGGATCCCCGGCCAGAGCCCGCAGTACTACCCCGTCGTCTTCAGCATGTTCTGGATGGAGTTTCAGCTCTGGGGCGAGAAACCGCTGGGCTATCACCTCATCAACGTGCTGCTGCACATCGCCAGCGCGCTGCTGATCTGGCGCGTGCTGCTCGTATTGAACATTCCGGGCGGGACCGCCGCGGCGTGGCTGGTCGCGGCGATTTTCGCGCTGCATCCTGTCCACGTCGAGTCCGTCGCGTGGATCACCGAACGCAAGAACGTCCTCTCGACGTGCTTCTATCTGCTGGCGATGCTGGCGTGGCTGCGGTTTGATTCGATGCGCGAGACGCGCGATGTGACATCGCATCGTGAATCGTGGGGCTGGTACGGCGCTTCGCTGCTGCTCTTCGTGATGGCGCTGCTCAGCAAGAGCGTGACCTGTTCGCTGCCCGCGGCGCTGATTCTGGTCATGCTCTACCAGCGCAAGGCCATGACGGCGACGCGACTGCTGCCTCTGGCGCCGATGTTCGTCATCGGCCTGATCCTGGCGCTGCACACGGCAAGCCTCGAGCGCGAGCACGTTGGCGCGGAAGGCCCGGACTGGGACTTCTCGCTCGCCGAGCGATTCCTCATCGCGTCGAAGTGTCTGTTGTTCTATCCGTGGAAGCTGCTCTGGCCGCACCCGGTGATGTTCGTGTATCCGCGGTGGGAGATCGATGGCTCGGACGTCGCGTCTTACTGGTCGATCGTGGTCGTGGCGCTGGTCATCTGCGCGTGCATCGCGCTGTGGGTGAAGAAGGGCGTGCGCGGCCCGTTCATCGCACTGTCGTTCTATGCGGGAACGGTCTTCCCCGCGATCGGGTTCTTCAACGTGTATCCCCATCGCTTCTCGTTCGTCGCGGATCACTTCGTGTACCCGGCGGGCGTGGGCGTGCTTGCGTTGTTCGTCAGTGCGGCAATGTGGCTGGCACGAGCTTCGTCGCGCGAGGCGGCGGAAGCCGGCGCTGGGCGGCGCCGGGGCTGCGCGGTGTTTGTGGTCGTGAGCGCGATCGTGCTTGCGAGCTTCGGCGCGCTCAGCTTCGTCCAGGCGGGAACGTACAAGGACGCGGAAACGGTCTATCGCGACACCATCGCCAAGAATCCCGGTGCGTGGCTGGCGCAGGTCAATCTGGCGTCGCGACTGCTCAAGCGCGCCGAGCCGTTCGTGCTGAAGGGCGCTCGCGACCAGGCGATGCCGCTCATTACGGAGGCGATCGAGCGCGCTCGAATTGGCGTCCAGCTCGCGCCGCACGTACCGCAGAGCCATACCACGCTCGCCGAGTCGCTGCGCGTGGCTGGGCGGTATGACGAAGCGCTCGAACATCAACAGCGCGGCATTGCGATCGTCGAAGATCGACTCGAAGCTGACTCACCTGCGCCCGAAGCGCTGGCGATGGACTATTTCGCGCTGGGGCGGCTGCATCATCTTCTCAAACAATTCGACGAAACGGAACGGGCATTTGCACGCGCCATCGAGATCACGCCGGACGATCCCTTGCTGCGTTTCGAGATGGCGCAGTTTCTCGCCCGGCAGAACCGGCTGGACGAGGCGCTGCCGCACTACGATGCCGTGCTCGAAGTCAATCCCGCCGATTACGTGTCGCTGATGATGAAAGCGCGAATCGCGAAGTCGCGCAGCCGGGACCTGGTCGCTCGCGAATACTTCCATCGCGCGCTGATGGCATCGACCGACGCCGCCGGCGAATACAGCGCTGCTTCGGAACTCGCCCTGCTGCTGGCCGAGAGTGAAGACGAGCTGGTCCGAAACGACGTCGCGGCGATGCGCATCATCGAGGGATACGTGGAGCTGACGCGGCGGGAAGCGCCCGGACTGCTCGATGTGCTCGCCGCCGTACATTTCGCCGCCGGGCGGACCGAGCAGGCCATCGCCGTCGCGGAAGAAGCCGCCGCGAAAGCGCGTGCCGCCGGGGCCGTCAGTCTCGCGGAAGCGATCGAGAGACGGCTCGCGGAGTTTCGCGCAGCCGGCGTCGGTGCGTCGCCCGACAAACCGCAACCATAGAAAGCCACACTTGCATCACTGTTCGTGCTTCGGCTTGTAATCCAGCGGCGGCAGCGCGGGACGATTCGCCTCGACCTCGCGCAGCGGCTGAACTTCCCGCATCGTCGCGAGCGACCGCCGCGCGAGGTGCTGATACACCGCTGTGCCGGCGCTCTTCCACGCGATCTCGTCGGCGGTCAGTTCGCGGACGACTTTCGCGGGAACGCCCACAGCGAGATGTCGATCGGGAATGACGGTCCCTGCCTTGACGAACGACATCGCCGCCACGAACGCCTCTTCGCCCACCACGGCCTCGTCCATGATGACGGCGTTCATGCCGACGAGCGCGTTTCGCTTGATGTGGCAGCCGTGCAGAACCGCGCCGTGCCCGATGTGGCCGTCGCGCTCGACGATCGTTTCGCGGCCGGGAAAGCAGTGAACGGTGCAGTTGTCCTGAACGTTCGCGCCGCCGTGGATGACGATGCGGCCGATGTCCCCGCGAAGCGATGCGCACGGCCCGATCAGGCAGCCGGCGCCGATGACGACGTCGCCGATCAGCACCGCGGTCGGATGGACGAACGCGGTCG
>CAZLDF010000570.1:0-5753 GCA_964558095.1 uncultured Isosphaeraceae bacterium
CACAGCGTCGCTGACGCGCACATCCAGCAGTTTTCCCGTCTCCGCCTCGATTCCCACGAGGTCCTGGCGCATGGCGCTGAGCAGCACCGAAGCGACGCGAGGCGAGATGACGACTTCCACCTTCCTGACGCGGTCGTACTGCAGGAGAAATCGGATGTGGCGCACTGCGTCGCTGCCAACGGAGCCCGGCGACTTGATTTCGCCGTTGCCGTTGCAGTGCGGGCAGGAGATGAAATGCGTCTTGCGCAGGCTGGGGCGCATGCGCTGGCGCGTCATTTCGACCAGGCCGAACTCGCTGATGGGCAAAGCCGTCGTTTTGGCGCGGTCGCGCTTGAGGTTGTCGCGCATCCGCTCTTCGATCTTGCGGCGGTTGCGGTGGGCGCGCATGTCGATCAGGTCGTTGATGATGAGCCCACCGAGGTCGCGAAGGCGAAGCTGGCGGCAGATTTCATCGACCGCCTCCATATTCGTCTGCAGCGCGTTGGCCTCGCTGTCGCGCGATTCGCGGCTGCGGCCGCTGTTGACGTCGATCGCGACCAGCGCTTCGGTCTGCTCGATCACAAGCGAGCCGCCCGAGGGCAGCGGGACGCTGCGGCTGTGGATCAATTCGATCTGGCGCTCGATGTCGAAGGCGTGGAAGATCGGCGCCGCGCCGCGGTAACGGATCACCTTCATCGACGACCGCGGAGCGACCACGCTGAGAAACTCGCTCGCCCGCCGGTGCGCCGAGTCGGAATCGACGACGATCGCGCTGATGCTCGGCCGCAGCACGTCGCGGACCGTGCGAATCAACAGGTCGGATTCGCGGTAGAGTTCGCACGGCGCGCCGACGTGCTTGATGCGATGGTCCATCACCTTCCACAAGCGCATCAGGTAGGCGACGTCGCGCTTGAGCTCGGCTTTGGGCCGCCCGATCCCGGCCGTGCGCAGGATGAACCCGAAGCCTTCGGGCAGGTCGAGTTGATCGAGCGCTTTGCGCGCCTCGCGGCGAATGTCCTCGTCTTCGACTTTGCGGGTGACGCCCACGCGATCGAGGTAGGGCATGCACACGATCAGCCGTCCGGGGATGGACAGATAGCTGGTGAGCGTCGGGCCTTTGGTGCCGATGCCCTCTTTGAGCACCTGGACGAGAATTTCATCGCCTCGGCGCAGCGCTTCCTGCATCAGCGGGCGCTCGCGTCGCGGCGTCTTGCGTCCGACGCGTTCGGCCTGCCCGCCGCGCGGGAAGTATCGCGGGTGGAGGTCGGAGATGTGTAGGAAGCCGCTCTGGCCCTTGCCGTAATCGACGAACGCCGCCTGAATGGCGGGTTCGACGTTGGTTACGCGGCCCTTGTAGATGTTGCCGACGCTGGTGGCGGTGGCGGCGCGCTCTTCGTAGAGCTCGTCAAGATGACCGTCCTGCAGGATTGCGATTCGGCATTCGCCGCTCGACTCGTTGACGATCATCAACTCTTGGTGGTTTGGATTGGTGCTTGAGTTTTTTGCGGGTGTCACGATGCGTGTTCTCCGGGGAATAGACCCCGGCGAGCGGTGACGTGTTCGCGGATTGCTGGGCCGAGAGGGGCAATCGTGTCAGCGGCGACAGCGGGCTCGCCTGCATCGAAGAAAACTTCGATGCCGCGGGCGCTCGCAACGCGGGCTGTTGGCGCTTTCCTGCTCGTTCGTTCTCGCGCGATTTCAACGCGGGTGCTCGCTGGGTGGCCGGCGGCCAGCTTCGGGGCTCAACGCGCGCCGCGATTGTGTTTCGCGGCAACGGGAACTCGTCCGTCGCAGGTCCCGGCTCCTGTGTTTGTAACTCCCGAATCCGCTGTTTACCCGGCGGACCATCCGCCGCCGGACTCGGGAAGAACTCTTGCTAACTCGTCGCGCAGGCAGTTCATCACCTGACGCTCGGAATCGAACGAGCCGACCTTCCGGGCGAGCCGTTCGCATTGTCCTATATCGACCACTCGGACCACCTGCTTGATCTGCGGTATCTGAGCGGGAACCAGGGAAAGGGTACGCAGACCGAGGCCCAGAAGCAACATCGTGTAGAGCGGCTCGCCCGCGATCTCGCCGCAGAGGCTGGTTTCGATGTTGAATCGCTTGCCCGCCCGGATGATCTGCTTGACAAGCTGGATCACCGCCGGGCTGGTCCCGGTATACAGGTTCGCCACGCGCTCGTTCCCGCGATCGACCGCGAGCGTGTACTGGATCAAGTCGTTGGTCCCGATGCTGAAGAAATCGACCTCGCGGGCGAACACCGGCGCCATCAGCGCCGCCGAGGGCACCTCCACCATCATGCCCACCGGCATCTTTTCGTCATAAGCGATGCCCTCTTCGCGGCATTCCTCCGAGACGTCGTTGAGGATCATCCGCGTCTGGCGCAGCTCCATCAGCGTCGAGATCAGCGGAAACATCACCTTGACCGGTCCCAGGGCGCTGACCCGCAGGATCGCCCGGAGCTGGGTGCGGAACATGGTGAGATTCTGCAGCGCGTAGCGGATGCTGCGCAGACCGAGAAACGGGTTTCGTTCCGGTTCTTCAGCCCGCTGCTGTGTCAGCTTGTCGGCGCCAAGGTCCATCGTGCGGATGACCAGCGGCTTGCCCGCCAGCAGTTCGATGGCGCGCTTGTATGCGGCGAAATGTTCCTCCTCTGTCGGTTCGGTCTTGCTGGTGAGATAGAGGAACTCGGTGCGGAAGAGGCCGACGCCGTCTCCGCCATACTGAAGCAGGGACGCAACCTCGTCGGCGAACTCGATGTTGCCCATGAGCTTGATCCGCACGCCGCACTTCGTCACCGGTTCCAGGCCCGACAACTCGACGAGGTGCGCTCGCCGGTCGGCGATGCGCTCGATCTCGCGTCCGTACTGGCTGAGCGTCTCGGAATCAGGCCGAATGATCACCACGCCCGTCGAGCCGTCGATGATGAGTTGATCGCCCTCGTTGACGTGCTCGGTCACGCGCTGGCATCCGACCACGACGGGAATGCCCAACGCCGCGGCGACGATCGATACGTGGCTCGTCCGCCCGCCCGCATCGGTGGCGAAGCCGAGGACCGTGCTTGTGTTCATCGACGCCGCCTGCGCCGGCGTCAGCTCGTGCGAGACGACGAGCACAGGCTGGGCGATTTTCGCCAGACGATCCTGCGATTGGCCGACAAGATGCCCCAGCACGCGGCGATCGAGGTCCATGACGTCGTCGGCCTTCTCGCGAAACGCCTGTTCGCCCATGGCTCGGAACTGGTTGGCCAGCGACCGGAACGCGTCGGCGACCGCGTAGGCCGCGGTCACGTGCTCCTTCTCGATCTTTTCTCGAATGGGAGCGATGAGCGATTTGTCGCGCAGCAGCCCGATGTGGACTTCGAAGATCTTGGCTGGCTCTTCGCCAAGCTTCGCCGCCGCTCGGTCGCGATCAGCCCGAAGATCGGCCAGCGATCGGCCGATGGCGTCGTCGAACGCGACGACCTCCGCGGCCACGTCCGGCGCGGCGACCGTGTGATAGGGCACGCGCTCCAGCACGTTCTCCAGCACGAATGCCCGCCCGATGACGACACCGGGAGAGACGGGAATGCCCTTGATCACTTCCATAGGATCTGACGAATCGCGCGCCCAACGATGACGCCTGGCCATCCAGGAAGCCCGCAACATTCCACCGGCAGGCTGTGCCCGGCATCCTTCTGCCCTCACAGGCCCGTCGTCCACCCGAACGCGGGCCGGCGCGGCAGTATAGCGAAACCCCTTCCATGCCGCAGATCGTCGCCGCACAGCCGGCGATGTCGCGCAGCGCGCCATTTGCAGGATTCCGCGGGCGGGCGTTAGACTTTCGCCCTTGACCAGCGACGCGACGTCTTCGCGCGCGATCCCCTCTGGGACGACTCGACTTCATCAGCGAAGCGACAGGAGAACTCTGAAATGGACTGGTGGCAGTGGATTCTGTTGGTGGCGGTCATCGCTCTGATCGGCGTGTTCATCTACATCAAGAAGAAGGGCGGCTGATCGACGTTCGCGAGGGGCTCATCCCCCAACGGCATTCGAAATCGCGCGTCTCGCGAGGGGGGCCCGCCCCCCTTGCGTTGCGGGCTCGCCGCCTGAGCGACCGCGCGCACGCCGCGCCGTAGCGGTGCGCCGGTTGACGCTGGTTCTTGCCGCGCCGCACCGGCGAACCTAGACTCCCGCCCACTCCCGTTGAGAACAGCATTTTTCACGTCGTCGCGGCACTCGATTCGCCGCCCGGCGTCAGGAGTCCTTCCGCCGTGAAATCCACCGACCTTCGTCCGGGAATGGCCATCAAAATGGATGGCAACCTGTACGTCATCACCCAGTACCAGCACGTCACGCCCGGCAACCTGCGCGCGTTCGTGCAGGTCAAGCTTCGCCGCATCACCGACGGCACGCACATCGAGAAGCGCCTGCGCTCCGGCGAGGAAGTCGAGAAGATCGACCTCGACCGCCGCCAATGCGAATATCTCTTCTCCGAGCGCGGCGGTCACGTGTTCATGGATTCTGAGAACTTCGAGCAGTACACCCTGGCCGACGAGATGGCGGGCGATTCGGTGAAATTCATGCGCGCCAACACGCCGTGCGAGATTCTGTTCGCCGAGGGCAAGCCGGTTTCGATTTCCCTGCCTGCCACCGTCGATCTGATGGTCAAGGACACCCCGCCCGGCATCAAGCACGCGACGGCGACAAACCAGCTCAAGGAGGCGATTCTGGAGACCGGCCTGCAGACGCGCGTCCCGCCGTTCATCAACGTCGGCGAAACCGTGCGGATTTCGACCGAAGACGGTAGTTACCAGTCACGCGCGTGAATTGAGATGAGTGGCACGGGCGTCTCTGCCGTGAGTTCGTCCTACTTTCCCCGGCGGCCATTGTTGCGGCCACGACCCCTGCCGCCCCCAGTGTCGGTGAATTGGACGATGTGCGCCAGCGCGATGGTGCGCCAGTCGCGCGCGATGCGGTTGCCTTCCTCATCTTCGCCGAACCGCGTAGGCAGGACGGCGCTGCTCAGGCCGACGATGACCATGCCCGGCTCTTCGACGTCCAGCTTCGTGTCATCGCGGAGATGGACGCGAAATGCCTTGAACGGCTCATCATGCAGTTTCTTGAGAAGGTCATTGGAACGCATGCCGTCCCGATTGTAGTCGGCGATGGGAAGCCGGGGCGCGGCGCATCAGGCCACAGGCGCGCGTGGCGTGACTCGCGCGCCGGCGACTATCGCATGGTTCGCGTTCGCCGCCGTTGGGGCCTAAAGTAGTGGTCCGCGGAGCCGCAACAATGGCAGCAAAGTCGCACTCAACTCGCCGCACGTCTCAGACGAAGACCGGAGCTTCGAAATCCCCACCGCGCGGGCGGCGCCCCGCCGTGCAGCCCCTGCACCAGCGCAACGGCCAGGCGAGATCGGACAACGGTCCCGCGCGCGATGTCGCGATGAAGCACGTACGCGGACTGCTTCACTTCATCGGTGAGGATCCCGATCGCGAGGGGCTTCGCGACACGCCTCGCCGTGCCATCGACGCCATGCTCGACCACTTCGCCGGCTATAAGGTCGATCCGCGCGATTACCTTAAGCGCACCTTCACCGAAGTCGGAAACTACAACGAGCTCGTGCTCATCAGCGACATCGAGCTGCACAGCCACTGCGAACACCACATGGTGCCCTTCGTGGGCAAGGCGCACGTCGCGTACATTCCCGACGGCAAGGTCGTGGGCTTGTCGAAAATCGCCCGCGTCGTCGATGGATACGCCAAGCGCCTGCAGGTGCAGGAAAAACTC
>CAZLDF010000571.1:0-6045 GCA_964558095.1 uncultured Isosphaeraceae bacterium
TATGCCTTGCCTGCGTTGGTGTTCGCCTCGTCGTTGAACGGCGCGCCGACAACGAAGTAGGGAACGCCGTCATCGTTGAGATCGACGCCGCCGGCAAGGGCCGCGCCAAACTGGTCTTTGGCGCGTTCGCCCATCAGTTTGCCTAACTTGGCGCCGTCGGCGCCCGAGTGCACATACACGGCGCCCTTCTTGTTGCTGAAATACGGCGCTGCGACGAGCACGTCGTCGAACCCGTCGCCGTCGATGTCGCCCGCGCCGGCGACGGCGGAACCGAACTGGTCGCCGTTCTTCTGGCCTTCGAGCGTCAGCAGCAATGCTCCGTCTTCACCGGAATAAATCGTCACGACGCCGGCGCCCTGTGCCAGCGGCGCGCCGATGGCGAAGTCGTCATAGCCGTCGTTGTTCACGTCTCCGACGTTTGCCGTGACGCTGCCGAAGCGGTCGCCCGCGGCTTGTCCGGTGTAGTCGATCGCTCGCAGGTCGGCGGGTGGGTCGTGCGAACTGAAATCGAAGTACGCGGCGTCGGCGCCGACGATGGTCACGCCCACCGATCCGAACACGCCCTCGCCCTTCGCGACGGTGAACTGCCCGAGCAGCGTGCGGCCGGCGACCGGCGCCAGCGCGCCCGTCGGAAACACCAGCCAGCCCGCGTTCTCCTCATTGAAATCGATTTCCATGTCCTGAAAGTCGCCGATGAAGATCAGCGAATGCTCGCCGGCCGCAGCGCCGCCGAGCGCGAGGAAGGTGTCGAACGCGAGCGTGCCGTCGAATTCCGCGTCATCGATCGGCGGCGGCGAGACCGACCCGTCGTTGTGGTTCCAGAATGTGCCCGACGTGCTGCGCAGCGCCAAGGGGAAATGCTCGACGTCGCTGCCGTGCGCCATGACGACGCGGTTGCCGGCGTTGTCAGTCAGGGCGTAGAGGCGATAGACGTCGAACTGGGCGTCGAACGCGGGCCACTCGGCGCTGACCTGGTTGCCGGGGTCCTGCAGGGAGCCGTCGCGCATGACGTAGCCGCTGGAGAAGTCCATCTTTTCGACGAGCACGCCGGTGACGTCCGCGCACGCCGCGCCGCCGAAGACGAGCGCGGCGACGATTGCGAACATTCGATGAGCACAGCGCATGCAACGCCCCTTCGCTTGCGTCAAGCGTCCGCCGACGCGGCGGACCGCGGCCTCTGCAAATATCTATGGGTCGATGCGGGCCGCGGCTTTGGCTCAAAGTCCGAGAACAGTCGCGGGATGCCATTGCCCAACGCGCACACCGCGCGGCCGCGGCGCGACTGGAAAACTCGATGGCGCATTGCAACGTGAAACCGGGCGGGCGGCAGGCAATCAGGACACTGGAGGAATCGGCGATGGAAATGCCTTGGGATTGGCCGCCGCGTGCTATACACTTTCGTCATGCAATCCAAAGCCACGACCGTCGAGCAGTACCTGGCCGAGCTTCCACCGGATCGCCGCGCCGCCATTGAAGCGGTGCGGAACGTCATCCTCAAGAATCTCGACAAGGACTGCGAAGAGGCGATGAGCTACGGCATGATCGGCTACGGCGTGCCGCATCGCGTCTATCCGCCCGGGTATCACTGCGATCCCAGCAAGCCTCTGCCCTTCGCGGGCATCGCCTCGCAGAAGAACTACATGTCGGTGTATCTGTGCACGGTCTATGCCGCGGGGATCGAGGAAGACTGGTTCCGCGCGGCGTGGGCCAAGACCGGCAAGAAGCTCGACATGGGAAAGTGCTGCATTCGCTTCAAGAAGCTCGACGACCTCGCGCTCGACGTCATCGGTCAGGCGATCCGTCGCGTGCCCGCCAGGAAGTTCGTCGAGCTCTACGAAGCCGGCATGCTGACGATGAACAAGCGGGCGGCGTCGAAGCGCGGCGCAACCGGGAAGAAGCAGCCGGCTCGCAAGAAGTCCAAGACAGCGTCCGCGAAATCGCGCGCGACGAACAGCGCGAAGAAGAAGCGGAGGTCGAACAAGAAATCCAGCCGCGCTCGCTGAGCCCACAGGCGCCGACTCGATGACTGCGCTGCCGGGCATTGACGCTCATCCCGCCGACAACGACGACCGCCCTCGCAGTGGAGGGCGGTCGCATCATCCAGCAAATCAATTGGCTCGAATCCTTCGATGGCTCGATCAGCGAAGCGTGTCCGCGGACGCGGCGGCGCCGCTGCCGGGCTTTCGAGTCAGCGCGACCTCGAACGTCTTGAATTCCTTGCCCGACTTCAGATCGGTCATGTACATCTGCATCGTCGAGGTGTCCTTGCCGGTGCGGCGATCGACCTGGCGGAAGGTGATGGGCTTCTTGGTGATGGGGCAGTTGTAGGTGAAGGTCCAGGTGAGGGTCTTCCCGTCGGATGACAGTTCGCCCTTGCCGGTGGCCATGCCCGTGCCAAAGTTGTCCATCCAGGTGGACTGGAATTCCTGAGAGACGTTGTCAAAGCCGTACACGCCGAAGCCGTTGAACGATCCCATGCCGGGCATCTCGCCGGCGGTTTCGCACTTGATGAAGCGGCCATCCATCATGGAAGTGATGGTGGAAGTGCACTCGCTTTTCACCGCCTCGGCCTCGGGATTCATCCACATGGTGGTCTTGCCCTGCCAGACGCCGACCGACTCGGTGAGGTAGTAGTGCATCTCGCCCGGAGTGGCGGCGGCGATGCACACCATCATGTGCTCCATGTCTTCTTCGGTCATGCCCGGCGGAAGCTCGGGCATGTCTTGACTCGGGGGCGCGGTGGGCTTGGTGGCGGTCTTGTCCTTGCCCGTCTGGGCGAACGAGATCGAGGCCGTCAGGGCGGCGATGCCGACGATGGCGACCATGGGCAGGCAGAAACGACAACACTTCATGTTCCGGTCTCCTCTGAATTGGTTTGTCTTGGGAATGCCGGCCGGGATTCGGTCGGCGACTCGATTGATCGTGACTTGCAGGTCGTCCGCGACGCGAGGCGTTGGGTAGTCTATCCGGCAAGGGTCACGTGAGGCAATGGTCAAGCGACGGCGGCCCCAGGCACAGGAGGTCCAAACGAGCGGCATTGGGCACGGTCGAGGGGCCCCGCGGGAGCCGGCCTGACGGGCTTCATCCCCCGATTATCGCGGCATACGATCCCCGCCTTGTCCGTCACCACGCTCACATCGCGGCCCATCACGCTTGATCCCGCCGCACACTCCAAGACGCAGCGGTCGGGCCTGCTGTTCGGGCTCGCGGCGTATGGGTGGTGGGGGCTGGTGCCGGCGTACTTCAAGCTGGTCGCCCATGTCCCGGCGCCGATGGTCCTGGCGCATCGCATCGTGTGGTCGGTGCTGCTTCTGGCCGCGGTCATCGTCGTCGGCAGGCACTGGGCGAGCGTGCGTGCGGCGATTGGCGACCGTCGCGTTCGCCGATGGCTCACCGCTTCCACGCTGCTCATCGCGATCAACTGGCTCGTGTTCATCTATTCGGTGTCCGCGGGCAAGCTGGTCGAAGCGAGTCTCGGCTATTTCATCAATCCGCTGTTCACGGTGGTGCTGGGCATGGTGTTCCTTGGCGAGCGTCTGCGGCCGGCGCAATGGGCGGCGGCGTGCATCGCGGCCGGCGGGCTGGTGTATCTCACCGCGGCGAGGGGGGGGCTGCCGTGGATCGCCATCGTGCTGCCCATTTCCTTCGGTTTCTACAGCCTGATTCGCAAGCAGGCGCCGGTGGGCGCGCTGGCGGGACTTTTCATCGAAACCGCGCTGCTGACGCCGCTGGCGCTGGTGTACCTGAGCTGGTCGCACGCGCAACCGGCGGCCGAGTCGATGAACACGCCCGCGACGCTGGCGCTGCTGTCGCTTTCCGGCATCATCACCGCCGTGCCGATGTTGTGCTTCGTCGCGGCGGCGCGGAGGCTGCCGCTCGTCACGCTCGGCTTCATGCACTACCTCTGCCCAACGCTGCAGTTTCTCACGGCGGTGCTCATCTTCGGCGAGCCGTTCGGGCGCGATCGAGCGATCACGTTCGCGCTTATCTGGGTGGCGCTGGGCGTGTTCGTGGTCGATTCGGTGCGGCGCTCAGGGATTCGCGCTCGTGCGATGATTCCGTAGAGTTCAGCGCAGGTGGGCGCCCGGGGCCAAGGTGAGAGGCGCCCGCGATCGCGCCCGATGGGAACGGCGGCTGGGGGTCGCCACGCCGTTCTCACGGCGTTGCCGGCGCCACGGCGCGAAAATTTGCGGACGTGGGCGATTGACATATTCCCATATGGGAATATAATGCGGCCATGCCTCGTGCCGCCACGACCACCGACGTCTTCAGTGCGATTGCCGAGCCGCGCCGGCGGGAGATCATCAACCTGCTCGGCCGGCGCGGCGCGCTGGCGGTGGGCGGCATCGTGCTCGCGCTGGGGATTCCCCAGCCGGCGGTCTCCAAGCACCTGAGCGTGCTGCGCGAAGTCGGCATCGTCTCGGTGACGAAACAGGGTCAACATCGCGTGTATCGTCTTGAAGCCAGGGAGCTGAAATCCGTGCATGACTGGGTCAAGGCCTTCGAGCAACACTGGTCGCATCAGCTTCAGCGCATCAAGGCGCGGGCCGAGCACAAAGCACGCGGGCGCGCCGGCGACAACCTCAAACACCAAATCAGGAACGGAGCATCATCATCATGACGACGACCATGCTGGAACAGGACGTGCAGACGCTCGACATTCGCAGGGAGATCGACATCGACGCGCCGATCGAAGTCTCGTTCGAGGCGCTGCTGGAGGAACTCGGCCCGGGAAGCGTGCTGCCCGATGGCAAGCCGTTTCCGCTGAAGATCGAGCCGTGGCCGGGCGGGCGCTGGTATCGCGACCTCGGCAACAGTGGTGAATGGGGGGCCGGTCACCTCTGGGGCCACGTGCAGGTCATCAAGCCGCCGGCGCTGCTGGAGATCACGGGGCCGATGCCCATGTCATATCCCGCCGTCAATCACCTGCAGTACCGACTGAAAGCGCAAGGCAATCGCACGCATCTCACGCTTCACCACCGCGCCCTGGGGCTGATTCCGCAGGAGCATCGCGATGGCATGCCCGAAGGCTGGGAACACGGCCTCAATCGCGTCAAGCAGATTGCGGAGCAGAAGGCGAGGTCGCGGTGAGCATCGCACATTCATTGTTGCAGGAATTCGAGCAGGAACTTAGCACCACGCGCAAGTTTCTCGAGCGCGTCCCGGCGGACAAGCTGGCGTGGCAACCGCATGCCAAGTCGATGACGGCCGGTCAGCTCGCTCTGCACATCGCAGAGACCCCGGCCGGCGTGCTCGATCTCGGCATGCAGGACGCGCCCCAGGCGCCGGACTTCAGCGGCGGTCGGCCGCAGCCCAAGGACGTTCGCGAGGTGCTCGACGCGCTTGATCGCACCGCAACGCATGTTCGGACGACGCTGCCGAGCATCACGGATGCACGCATGCAACAATCGCTTTCGATCATGCGCAACGGCGCGGCGCTGGCCACGATGCCGCGCGCGGCGTTCTTCCGCAGCATTCTGCTCAACCACTGGTATCACCATCGCGGCCAGCTTGGCGTGTACCTCCGACTGCTCGGCGCCACGGTGCCGTCAGCCTATGGTCCGAGCGGCGATGAGAGTATGCTTGGCTGAAGATACCGCACGCCGCGCGCTGATGCGATGCGTTTCGCGTGGCGGCCTAACCTGAATTGCGAGGGCTCACATGATCAAGAGATTCGCACTCCCCCTCCTGGTTCTTCTGACGTGTCTGGTGCTGCTGCCGGTCAGCGGTGCAGTTCCTCAAGTTGCGCAAGCCGCACAAGGCGCCAAGTTGCCTCGCGTCGAGGCCGCTCAGGCGGGCTTCTCGCAGGAGAAGCTCGAGCGCATCGCTTCGGTTCTCGAGCAGGCAGTGGACAACAAGCAGATCGCAGGCGGCTCGATGCTCATCGCGCGCGGGGAGTTCTCGATCGTCATCGCGGGCCTCGCGGTCGCCTCCGGCGTCGAGCCCTCGATCGCACCGCTCGCGACCGCCTACGTGCTCATCACGATCATCGCCGGCACGTTCCTCGCGAGGCTCCCGGATGCCCCGTGGTTCAAGCAGGCGGTG
>CAZLDF010000572.1:0-3341 GCA_964558095.1 uncultured Isosphaeraceae bacterium
GCGGCTGACGTGCGAGCAGAACCTGCTGGCGATCCTCGAAACGCAGCGCATCAGCCGCGAGCTTCAGCGGCGGCGCGCCGACGAACTGCTTGTGCAATTCCAACTGACGCACAAGGCCCGCGACCTGGCGCGCACGTGCTCGGGCGGCGAGCGGCGCCGGCTGGAAATCGCCCGCGCGCTCATCACCCAGCCCCGCCTGCTCCTGCTCGACGAACCCTTCGCAGCCGTCGATCCCCACACGGTCGAGGAACTCCAGGCGGAGGTGCGCAAACTCGCATTGCAGGGCATCGCGGTGCTGGTGACGGATCACAACGTGCAGCAGACGCTGAGGATTTGCGACCGCGCGTACATCATCCACGAGGGCCGAAACCTCCAGGAAGGCACGCCGCGGGAGATCATCAACGACCCGAAGGTGCGCGAGGCGTACCTGGCGAGCACGTTTCGGGGGGATGAGTTTGATTGAGCACGACCCTACTATTCAACATGAAGTATGGAGTTTCACACGATCGAGCGGAGGAATCGCCTGAGGCAAAAGCGAGGTGGTTTGCGTCGCTTTCGACCAAAGACCAACTCGATTTGATCTGCGCTTTCTCGGAACTGATGCTGGCGAACAATCCGGCGCTCGCCGAGGAACGACTTCAAGAGACGATCCAGCATGCCAAATCTACTGGCCGAAGTATTCAGGTGCTTGGAAGCCCATGAGGCCAGGTATCTGGTCATCGGCGGGGTGGCGGTCGGTCTTCACGGCATCCCGCGCACAACGTTCGATCTCGACATTCTCATAGAAACTAGCGAGATGAACGCGCAGCGCGTCTTGGATGCTCTGCTTGAGGCCGGCATCGGAGCGGCCTCACTGACTTCAGCACGAGACGTGCTCACGCAGGAAATCACGATTCTGCGCGATCGACTGCAAATCGACATTCAGACTGCGACGCCGGGAATTCAGTTCCAACGCGCCTGGGAATCCAGAGCCACCAAGGACTATGAGGGCATTGGCATCCCGGTGGTTTCTCGCGAGGACCTCATTTCGTCGAAGCGGGCGGCCGGCCGGCCTCGAGACCTCGAGGACGCCCGCCTGCTGGAAGGGCTGGCATGATTGCAGTGCTCGTGCGGCACAAGTGCCGCACGCTAGACTGTTGTCGATAATGATTGTGCGACCTTCCATCCTTGCGCTCGTCTGGATCGGGGTGTCCATCATCTGCGCATCCGGTTGCGTCGAGCGCACGATCACGATCACCAGTCAGCCACCCGGGGCGTTGGTCTGGCTGAACGATCGCGAGATTGGCCGCACGCCGGTGGATGTCGAGTTTCTGTACTACGGAACGTACGACGTGCGATTGGCGCTTGATGGTTACGAGTCGCTGATGACGCGCGGCGACGCCGTGCCGCCGCTGTGGGACAACGTCGGGCTCGATTTCGTCGCTGAGATGATTCCCGGCGCGCAATCGCACGTGCAGTGGCACTTCGAACTTGCGCCGGCCGACGACGACGCCGAGAAGCTCATCCAGCGGGCGCAGGAGCTTCGCCAGCGAGCGCTGGAGGGCGTGACGGAACTGGCGCCTGCCGCCGATCAATCGGACGAACCGGGGGACGATGCCGAGACAGCGGAAGAACCCGCGGCGAACGCCGTGGAAACCGCGGGTTCGGGCTGAAAACCGGGAATTCGCGACGGAGAACCGGGTCTGCGCCAATCCAGAGAACAGGCGCAGCGGCGAGCGCTGCGCTATCGTTTGTCGCCGCCTGCGCGAACCGGCTCGCGCCGTTGTTGTCGCGGCTGATGGGAGCCTTCACATGACTCGCCCGAATTCTCGCCGATTGCGTTCGCTCATCTGGTGCATGGGTCTGGCTGCATTGGCATCGACGATGGTTTCGTGGGGGACGCTGGGCGTGGCGCAGGAAACGAACGCGCCGCAGCGCTCGCAGCCAACGCAGCCCGCCGACGCGCCGGAGGTTGCTGCGCTGACCGATTCCACTTCGATTCTGCTGCGCGAGATGCGGCTGATGATGGACGAGATCGCGGACTTGCGCCGCCAACTGGCGGACTGCCAGCTCGAATCCACCACCGCGCAGCGCGAGCTGGCCGAGCTGCGGCAGTTCATCCGCGACAACCAGGCCCTCGGCGAGGACTTCGACGAATACCAGCGCATCCGCGAAATTCGCGAGCAGGAAGCGCGCCAGCGTTTGGCGGCGGAAGCTCGCCGGCAGCGCGAACTCGAAGACGCGGCCCGCGCCGCGCGCCGCGCCGAGCTGCTCGCCCTGCGCAACGCGCAGAAGGCCGAGGAAACTCGCGTCAGGCGCTACACCGACGCCGGATTCAGCAACCTCGGGCTCGATGTCTATGCCTCGAAGATGGCCTACGCCTATCGCTCGACGGATTCGCAGTCCGGCTGGACGCAGTGGTATTTCGGAAGCTGGACGGCATGGGGCCCGCTGTACGACCAGCGCCGCGTCGATTTCACGCAGATGATCATCTCCGGCAGCGTGATAAACGCCGCAGACGAAGTGCGCAACGTCGGCATCGCGATGACGTTCTTCGACGAGCTGGGCAATCAGGTCGGCCACGAAATCGTGCAGATCAAGAACGCCCGGCCGGACGTGCCCTATCCCTTCACCTCGACGATCGCGGTGGCGCTCAATCGCCCGTTCGACACGTCGAGCGTCTATGTGCTGTATGCCGACCCCGTCGAAGCGGATGCGGAGGCGCAAGCGCCGCCGTCACCGTGATGCCCGCTTGCGGCTTAGCCCTCCACGTACGCATCCACTTCCATCTCGATGAGCGCTTCGGAGAAGAGGCGTGAGACTTCGACCATCGTCGCCGCGGGTTTGATCTCGCCGAAGTATTCGTGATGGGCTTTGGCGATGCCTTCCCACTGCTCGAGGTCGGTGACGAACATGCGCGTGCGCACGACGTCCTTGAGCGAAGCGCCGGCCTTCTCAAGCACCTGCCGAATGCGCTCGATCACCACTACCGTTTGCGCATAGGGGTCGTCCGGGGCGACGAGTTCGCCCTTCTCCGTCACGGCGACTGTGCCGGTGACATAGACATGTGGCCCGACGCGCACCGCGCGCGAATAGCCCACGATGCTTTCCCAAGGCGCTTTGGATGCGAAGTTGGTGCGGGTCATGGGAGTCAGGAGTCAGGAGTCAGGAGTCAGGGGACAGGAGACAGGAGACAAAGAACGTGATTGGGACGAGAATGCACGCGGCGAATGCGGTCCGCGGCTGAACACTATACTCCGGTCATGTCGATCGCCTCGGTCTTGAGTCGCCGGCGGGTCGTGCTGATTGTGGCCATGCTCGCGGCGGCAGGCGGCTTGACGTGGTGGGCGTCGCAGCGCGAA
>CAZLDF010000573.1:0-8463 GCA_964558095.1 uncultured Isosphaeraceae bacterium
CGCGGGGAGAGGGTTCGCGGACGGACTTGATGCGAAGGCGTTGATGAGCGTCTGGGCGACATCCATGTGGGCGACGCTGTCGCCGAACTCGTATGGGCGAGTGCGCGTGATTTCGACCGCCCCTTCGCCGATGACGGGACCGATGTGCCGGCCGCTGCGCGCCGCCTGCAGATCGTCGAAGATCTGCTGGAGCAGGTGCGATTGAAAAATGCGAAACGCCTTGGGTGAAAGCTGATAACCCTCAGGCGTGAATTCGACGCCCTGGCGCTTCGCGGCTTCGCGAATGTAATCCTGGATCTGCTGATGCAGCGCGTTGAGATTGTCGATGTCGCCCGGCTCGGCGAACTCGCTGAGCGCCACCATGTCGATGATGCCGATTTGCGCGTTCGTCATCGCCTGTCGGAGCTGCTCGAGCAGCTTGTCGATCTTCTCGAGTTCTTCCTTGATTTCGAGCGCGAGTTCGATGCTCATCGGCGTGCGGCCGGTGAAGACGTACCTCGCAGCAAGCTCATCGACCTGGTACTTGGTGGAGAGATGTTCGAGCAGATGGACGAGATCGCGAGCGAACGGCGATTGCTCATCGCCGATTCGGTACCACAGGTGTTCGAGACCGCGAAGGTGTTCGGCGCGGACTTCCTCGTTGAAGCGTTTCGCAAGTTGCGATGGTGGAGTCATCGACGCAGCGGCATCGTAAAACTCGCTTGCGGCTTCGCGCAGTACGCCGTCAGTCTCATACTTCGCGAGAATCCTCCGCTTGCGCTCTTCAAGCATCGCGATCAACGCATCAAGACTCGGGCCCAGCCCCCGAATCTGGCTGGGATCGAGATGGATCGCGTTGGCGAGTTCTTCGGGCGTGAGCCGCCGCGTGCTGCCGAAGGTCAGCCAGTGGTCGAACGCGCCGCTGACCATATCCGGCGGCGGTCTCGTCGGCGGCGGGAGGTTGACGGGGTCGAACCGCTGATAGGTGTGGATGATGCCGCCGAGGATTTTTGGTCGAGTTCGCACGGTTCATTGTTCGGCGCGGCGGATCGGAAGTACAGCAACGCGCGCTTTGAGGCACAACTCGCTACGGCGATGGAGGTGTGCGCTGCACCTCATCCCACATCTGGTCGTACGTCGATCGTACGGAATCGTCCAATCGGACAGCGAAGTCTCGCGGCAAGCCAAGCAGCCGAATCAGCTCTTGGACGTCAGCGAGGTCTTTGAGCCGACCGGGCACCGTCCCTGAGATCAGCTTGAGCTCGATGAGCTTCTCAAGTTTGAGAAACGACATTCCCTCGATCTGACAGCGAGCATCGGCGGGATCGGGGAAGCGGACCGGCTTCGGCTTGCCGTCGCCGGGATAGGTTCCTGCTACGAGGAACTCAATACGGACACCGGAGACTACGTCGCGCAGGTGCTTGCTCCCAGCAAATGGCGGAACGTAGCCCAGGCCTTCCAATCGCTCATGTATTTCCGCCAGCCCTTCACGAGTGACGACGATGTCGACGTCCTCGGTAAACCGGTGATAACCGTGGAAGTAGGACGCCATCCCTCCCGCGATCGCATATGGAACGGCAAGTTCATCGAGTTTCCGCGCGATTCGAGTGAGCGTCTTGTGTACCGCGCTGTCCTTCTCAAAGTGCATGCTGCCCTCGCGCAATGCCCACATGCGGTCGGCGTTGAGCCGATCTTCGTACGCGATGATACCGGATGGCTTCGAGGGCTCGTTGATCACGTCAAACCTCGTACTCGATCCGTCCATGCCGCTGGCTGCGCGAGATCTTGTCCGTCACATACAACCCCGCGAGGATGAACTCGACGCACGCAGCGCGCACAGCCGTGTTGTCCGCTGCGTTCACTTCAAACGCCTTCTCCCACGCCGGCGGGACACGCTTGAGGCGCTCCGCATACTTGGATGACGGCAACATGTCGCCGACTTCGATCTTGACTCCCTTGGCGAAGATGTCCGCGATCTCGCCCAGGCCGTGCTCATCGACGTACTCCGTGAACACCGCTTTGATTGCGTCCGCGATGATCGCATCGACGACCTGCTGCTCGGACATCTGCCGCGAGCCCATCATGTCCAGTTCGAGCTTGCCCAGCGCGGATGAATGCACATGCGCGAGATCGCTGATCCGCGGCACAGCGGGGCTCTCGCCCAGGCGAATCGCGCGCTGGCGCGCTGAAGCGACGATCGTGCGATAGTTGGCGATGCTGAAGCGCGCGCTGACGCCCGACTGGTGATCGACGTAGTTGCTCTTGCGCGCTTCGATCGAAATCTGCTCGATGATTTCGAGCATGAATGGCGGAACGAGCACGGGATACTCGCCATCGAGGGAAATGTCCGCTTCTTGCTGCATGATCTCGATGCCGAGTTCGCGGCTGCGCGGGTAGTGCGTCTGGATCGTCGTACCGATGCGGTCCTTGAGTTGTGGGATGACCTTGCCGGAGCGGTTGTACGTCGTGGGGTTGGCAGAGAAGACAACGAGCACATCGATGTCGAAGTTGATGGGATAGCCGCGGATCTGCACATCGCGCTCTTCGAGGATGTTGAACAGGCCGACCTGGACGAGATCATCGAGATCGGGCAGTTCGTTCATGGCGAAGATGCCGCGGTGCATGCGCGGGATGAGGCCGAAGTGAAGCGCATCTTCCGCGGACATGCTGGTGCCGGACAAAAGCTTGGCCGGATCGATCTCGCCGATGATGTCGGCGAACTTGGTTCCAGGCGACAAACGCTCGGCGTAGCGCTCTTCGCGCGGCCACCACGCGATCGGAACGTCACCTTCATCGCGCGCGATGAATTCGCGGCCGAGGCGCGTGATCGGCTTGAGCGGGTCTTCGTGCACCGCGCAGCCGGGGATGTCGAGATACGGAATCGCATCACCGAGGAATCGGGTGAGCAGGCGCATGAGGCGGCTCTTGGCCTGTCCCTTTTCGCCGAGGAAGAGCATGTCGTGGCCGGCGATGATGGCGTTGGAAATCTCGGGGATGACGGTGTCGTCGTAGCCGACGATGCCGGGGAACAGGTCATCGCGCGCGACCAGTGCGCGGATGAAGTTGTCGCGCAGCTCGTCTTTGATCGACTTCGATCGCCAGCCGCCAGCGCGCAGCGCGGCAAGCGTGGTGGGGCGACTGGGACTGGCGAGGACTGCTGACATCTCTCTGACAGGGATGACGTTCTCTTCACGCCCGAATGGCGTGCGGGGGATGATAGTCGCGCGAGGCGCTACTGGCCCGGCGGATCGATCGACGGTATCGTGCCTGAACGCGCGGCGACCTCGATTCGCCGCATCCATATGGAAGGAGCATGCGATGGCACTGAAAAAGGGCGACAAAGCGCCGGCGTTCGCGCTGGCGCGCAAACCGGGCGAGGTCGTGGACGTGGGCCAGCACATCGGCAAGGAGACCGTCGTGCTGCTGTTCTTCCCCTTCGCCTTCAGCTCGGTCTGCACGAAGGAAATGTGCCACTTCCGCGACACATGGAAGCAGTGGGAAGAGCTCGACGCGAAGGTCTTCGGCATCAGCGTCGATAGCCCCTTCGTCGTGGACAAGTTCCGCCAGGACGAGAACATTCCGTTCCCGATCCTGTCGGACTTCAACAAGGACGTCGCGCGCAAGTACGGCGTGCTGTTCGAAGAGTTCAAGGGCATGAAGGGCGTCGCGAAGCGGGCCGCGTTCGTGATCGACCCGAGCGGGCGCATCAGCTATGCCGCGGTGAATGAGGATCCTTCGGTCCAGGTCGATTTCGACGCGATCAGCGACGCGGTCTCCGCAGCGCAGCCCGTGTGAGGCGGCCGGAAGCCGTGTTTTCGGACCCTTCTCGACGATCAGGCGGCCGGGCGAGCAGCCAATAAAGCCGCGCGATGTGCGTTGGGCCAGTGGAACGGCCGATGGTCCGGCAGGAGCGGCTTAGATGCGAACGCGCGCCATGTCAGTGATCGTGAGAACAGCGGTCGTGCTGTTGGCCCTATGCGGGCTGACCCACATCAGCGCTGGCCAGCAGCCTGCCGGACAGCGCCCGATCGGCGCGATCATGTTGCCCGTCGGTTTCGAGAGCGCGTTCGAGCCTTACTACGTTCGGCGAGACGTCGAAACGGTCATGGATGCTCTGGCGGCGACGGCGGAGCAGTCGCCGGTGCTGACCACGCTCTTCGCCGATTACGCCACAGAGTTCCATGCGGCGGCCAATGACTATCAGACGCGAGTCCGTGACGCGGCGCCCATCCTGGACGACGCCGCCGAGACCAAGCGAGCGCTGCAGGTTGCGTATCAGCGCGACATCGAAGAGCTGATTCGCCGCCACCAGGAGGCCGGCGACGAATCGCCCGAAGCCGGGCAAGCGCTTGAAGCGGCCATCGAGACCCGCGCCGAGCAATTGCAGCAGGCGATGCAAGACGCTTCCGCCGCCGCGCTGGCGAGCGCGGAGGTTCAGGCGAAGCTTGAGCAGTCGGTGCGCCAGTTCGAAGAATGGATCGCACTTCGATCGCGGCTGCGCAGCGGTCTGGAATCGTCCGTGTCCGCGCTCCTCGAAGAGCCGCAGCAAGCGGCGTGGGAGCGGATGCAACGGGCGATGCGAAGAGAGAAGTCGCTTCGACGACACGGGCGGCTTTCAGGCGAATCAGCCGACTTGATTCTCCTTGCCGAGCAAGTGCAGTTGCCGGCGAGCGAGCAGGAGGCGGCGGCGCCGATTCTGGCCGATTACGAAACCGCGATTGATCAGGCAGTCGCGGAGCGGGACGAGGCGCTCGAAACGCTCGACCGGCAGCTTGATCGGGCGATTCACAAGGCGGATGCGGATCAGGTTTCGCGATCGCTTCGCAGCCGCATGTCCCAGCGAGTGATCGTGCGCGACATAAACATTCAAACGGCGGAGCGATTGGCCGCGGCGATCGCTGAGCCCGGCCGTTCCGCGTTTGTGTCCGCCCTCAAGAGGCAGTCGTTTCCGCGAGTCTATCGGCGCAGCGCCACCGAGCGCCTGCTTGCCGCCGCCGAGAATCTGGAGGGCCTGTCAGAGGACACGGCGGAGCAGCTCTCCGAGGTGAGCAAGGCGTACCAGTCCGAGCTTGCGGCCGCCAACGACCGGATTGAGAGCCTCATCCTGCAGCACGAGGGCGATGCGCTGATCGCCCGGGAAATGGCTGAGTTCGGGCTGGCGTCGCCCGAACAGCCCGAACGGAACGATCAGCCGGCGATGGATCCCATACGCCAGGCGTACCTGGATCGGGCACAATTGGAAAGTCGTTATCAACAGCAGATGAACCAGATTCTCTCACCCGAGCAGCGCCAGCAGCTTCCTCAGACGGGGCATGAAGGGCCAGAAGAGTCCGGGTCGGGGGAGCTGCCGCAGCATCCGCCCGAGCCCACGCAGGCAAGAAATGACCGGCTGCACGACTCGATGGAGTCGTTCCGCCGATGGGCTCTCGAGAATTTTGATGAGAACGGCGATGGGCAGTACAGCCAGCTGGAGCGGCAGCGGCTCTCGGAGTATTTGCATCAACATCCGGAGGCCCGGCCGCCCGGATAGCGGCCTGAGAGGCGGTTTTCGGACCTGCCGCCGTCGGCCCTGGCCCGGACGCTCAGTCATCCCAGGCCATACGGGCTGACCTGCAGCCCCTACCGAAACCCGAATAGAGTTTGGCGAACCTGAGAAAAAGGGCTTGCCAACCGTCGGCGCTTCGTGCATACTAGGCGACTGTGGGCGGGGCTGAGAGCTCCTGCAGGATGTCGCTGCAGCTTGGTCATCTCGTGCAGCGCGCTCTGCATGGAGGGGAAATGAGTGTCTGGAAGTTGTTGTCTCACATTCCGCGAATCTAACCGGTCCTGGGCGGACTCGGTTCTCGCGTGCGCAGCGGCGCAGTCAACGCTGTACGCGCGGCAACTGTGTTTGTCCGGGAGCCGCCGATGCTTCGTAAGCGTCGGCTTGTTCGTCCTCGCGGTCTAATCGAGTGGCTGACGAGCGGTCGGTGAATTGTCTTCACCGCGTGATCGTCGGCTAGGCTCCCCGGCCCGTCAAAGCCTGCGGGCGGGACATTCAGAAAGGAAACGGAGGCTGAGGCTGATGATCAGAACAAACCTCAAATTATGTTGCACACTGTCCGCAACGACGGTGCTCGCAGCAGGCCTCTTTGCGGGAACGGCCCTCGGTGGCGCGAACTCGCAGGGCACTGCTCAAGACGGTGTTGCGGAAGCGAAGAATCAGGGTGTGCGCCCGCAGGTTGCCCGCAAGGAGCAAATGCGGCGGATCACGCGGGCCGACGCGGCCCGCATTCAGGCCGGGATGCGTCGGGTGAGCCCGCAGATGCTGGTGGACTTGGGTGGGGCCGTCAGTCCAGCGCCCCAGGCCCACGCCGCTCAGACCGCGGTCGCCCAGAATCCGCAGAACCAGTCGAGCCCTCGAAAGGGCGCCGCCAATGCCAACCGCGGTCCGGTTGTCCTGGCCGATCCGGCGGGTGAGACCTACAGCCTCACCACGACGACGGCCGTGCGCTTCGGCCCGGAACTCTTCGCGATTCTCTCGTGGAACGACCCGAGTTCGGGTAATCCGAATCCCGGTGGGACCGACGATGTCTTCACCATCGGATCTCCCAATCCGGAATCGGGCGTTGGCTATCTGTGCCTCGCGGCTACCTGCGACACCGTGAACGGCGGTGAGCAGTACGACTTCCCGATCTGCACCGACGCTGTCCTTGCCTATGACGGCGGGGCCGGCACCGCAACGGTCGAGATGGTGCGCCAGATGTCCGAATGGGATGGAACGTTCGCGAGCGCGACGTTCGAGAACACCCTCTATCCCGGCTACACCTTCGACGTTGACGATCCGCTTCAGGACGTTTCGACCATCGTGTTCTCGGTGGGCGAGACAGATCTGCTCGGCTGGCAGCCGCAAACTCGCGTCGTTAGCGCGAACATCGGTATCCGCTCGGATCAGGCTGACGCCTTCATTCCGATCACCGGTGTCGAAAATGTGATGGCGGCGCCCCTGCATGGCCCGGACCAGATCCTGCTGGTTGACATCACTCAGTTCTTCATCGGTGAAGATCGCCTGCAGGTCGATGTCGTCGCCGACGCCGGCCCCTTCGAAAATCCGCTTTGCCCCTATGACATCATTCCGAACGACGGCTCGCTCACTCACGCCGGTCGCATCGGCGATGGTCAGGTCACGATCGCCGACGTGCTTCCCACGCTCTCCGCGGCGGGCACCGGCACATGGCCTCCGCGCCGCCACACTGACGTGACTCCGGCCGGCGGCGATGGCATCCAGTCCATTGCAGACATCCTGCCGGTTCTCGCGGCGGTCGGCGTCGCCTGCCCGACGTATGGCAACGACAACTTCGGCGCCAGAACGCCCGATGTCGTTTCCGAAGGCACCACCGAGTTCTCCAACGTCAACTCGACGAAGGACGGCCCGGACCACGGCACCGGCAACGGCAACTTCTGCGACTTCTTCGGCACGGGCGACGTCGAGCGCGACGTGTGGTTCGAGTACACCCATAGCTGCGGTGTTCGCTCCCGCGTTTCGATCGACACGCTCGGTTCCAATTGGGACACCAAGCTCGCCGTCTATGACGCCTCCCTCGGCGTTCCTAGCGACGCGTCGCTGGTGGCCTGCAACGACGACACGCCGCTCAACCTCTTCAGTTGGCGATCTTCCGTCGCTCTGGAGAACGTCGACCCCGGCACCACGCTTATCATCCGCGTTGGTGGTTCGCCCGTCGCGCAGGGCGGCGACGGCAACACCGCCCCGCCTGGACCGCTGCCTGCCGATCCTCAGGACGGCTTCGACGGCACGACGGGCTACGCGGGCTTCCTGACCATCTCCTGCACTCCGCAGGACAACGATCTCTGCGCCGATGCTTTGGCGCTGACGATCGATGGCCCGGTCCTTCGCTTCGACAACGACGGCGCAACCAACGAAAGCCCGGCGCCGCCTTCTGGCTGCGGCACTGACACCTTCGCCAGCAACAACGGCCTCGCCCAGTCCGCTGGCGAAGGCAGCCGCTGGTACACCATTACCAGTCCCTTTGATGCGCAGATCACCATCAGCACCGATCTCGGCATCGACACCGGCGGCACCTTCGGCGGCCCCGAAACCTTCTACGCGGCCGAAATCCACGTCTATTGCAAGGGCTGCGATTCGCCCATCTGCGTGGCTAGCCAGGCTAACGGCACTTCGTGCGCGTCATGCCCGGCCAATACCTTCGGCGGCACGACCACCAAGTTCTGCGCCGCGGCCGGCGAGGAATACCTGGTCGGCGTCTGGGGTGCGGTTCTGTTCACCGATGCCGACCCCGACTGCTGCGAGAAGTACGACATCGAGATCACCAGCGCTGGCGCTGGCGGATGCACGCCGGTCCTTTGCGGCCCGGCGAACGACGATTGCGACGGCGCGTTTGACATCACGTCCAACATCGTCGTCAACGGTGCTGGCGGATCGCCTGTCATGGGTGACAGCACGTTGGCTTCGCCCGATGCGGGCAC